>CAZVUF010000019.1:0-12380 GCA_964629355.1 uncultured Pirellulales bacterium
AAATCTATCTCAGCAGGAAACTAATTCAAAAATTTTCAAAACATGAGCTTGATAAGTTATTAGCCGCTGACACTGGAGAATGTTCTGGTTAATAGTTAGAACCTTTAAGGATAACACTATGGAAATAAGCTTATTCCCTGTAGAGTTATACAAAGCGGTGAATCATACGTTGTGCCCACAATGCGGCAGCAAGACGAGAGCTGGAAAGACTTAAATAGGGTACAATTATATATGTGTCGTTTGAGTGCGTTAGAGCAGATTGCGATGGTCAATGGATGCAGTCATATCCAAGCTTGATATCAAAACAATCCGGGCAGTCAGTTGAATAGGGAATTGCTATTGAAGGTGTTTATGCTGGGCTGGGAGTTTCCGCCTTTTATCAGCGGTGGTTTAGGTACTGCCTGTTACGGCCTGACTAAAGTCATGAACCAAAAGGGTATACAGATAACCTTTGTTATCTCAAAAGCAAGTGGAACTGGCTATAGCAGCTATATTAAGATGCTCGGTACAGAAGGATATATTCAGGCCAAAGAACTAAGCTGATTTCAAAATGTTCGTTTCAGAACAATTATGTCACCCCTAAGACCATATGCTGGCTGTGATACGCACGAAGGCTGTCATCGACAGAAAAAAGACAGTTACATTTCTTCATGACACCACAATTCTTCAGAAGGCTCGGAAAACCATGGCTGGGATATATTCGAAGCAATTCGCTGTTTTTTAACTCCTCTTTCATTTTTACCAAAGATGGTCGGCCTGCTTCTCTTTCATCGGCAGCATCACATTCCGAAAGTATATCATTTATACGTTTGTCTATCTTCGCGAGATACCTGTCACACTTCTTTTTAGTCCATGTGTTTCTTGTGGAAGCATTGGCACGAATTTTAGTCCCATCAACAAATAAGGTATTGCCCTCTATCAAATCCAGCTTAACACAAAGCCGAGCACATTGCCTGAGAACTATTTTCGAAGCAGATTTGTTGTTCCTTCTGAATTCAGCGATGGTTTACCGTGATCTGGCAAGTGTGCGTAAATCCCTGTAAATAAAGAAGGACGGGATTTTCGGTAGGGACAATATGGGAAATCCCGGAAGACATAATCCTCTTGAACATTATATCCGGATTTGATACACTACCAAGTAGAAAAAATGGAGGAGCACTACGCAATGAAAGCACCGAATCTGACTCGCTGTGATTGTGAGTCCTTCGCTTTGCTCAGGATAAACTCCGCGAAGCAATCTTGTATTTAGCCCGCGGTTTTACCGCAGGTTTTGAAGTCGGATAAATTATAGCGTTGAAAAGCAATTTTACAAGACCAAGAAGGGAAGGTGAATCATGTTGACAAAATTATTCATGTTAACAACCATTGTATTAGTCTTTTCGGCTCACGCCGTTGAAGCTGACGTCGTCCATTCAACCTGGGTCGGTGGCGAGCGGGGCGAATGGGCAAGAGCGAGCAACTGGGACCCCGCGAGCGTGCCGGATAACAACTCTTGGCGAACTTTTGTCGCCACAATAGACAGCAACAGCATTGGCATAGATGAGATAACAGTTGGTTTGCAACAAAGTCGTACCATAGACCAACTGGACTGTTACGGCAATGTTGAGTTGCAAACGTGGACGAGTGATTGGGTTGAACTTACTCTGGTAGATCCAAGCGGCCTGACAAACCACGGCTACCTGGTGATGGTAGGGTTTGTGATTGTGGGCAATGTAACAAATACTGCAGGAGCAACGCTTGAGTTGGAGGACATGGAAATTGAAGGAGATTTGTACAACCAGGCAGGAGCAACGATAGAAGTTTTCGAAGTTTCCGACGAGGTCTGGGTGGGTGGAGCTGTGGAAAATGCTGGGTCAATGACAATCACACCAGTCAGTAAACTGAATGTAGAGGGAAGCACATTACACAATACCGGCCAGATTAACATTTATGGCGGCGGCTGCGTAGTTTATAACGACATCATCGATAATAACGATACCGGCGTTATCCAAGGTTTCGGAGTTGTCTTCGCAGACCAGCTACAAAACAAAGGCAAAATTTACGCTTACGGCGGCTCACTTGCTGTTGTCAGCGGAGGTCCTTTCCTAAATAGCGGTATCCTGGCAAATTACGCCCTATCTTCCTTGTATATTAAGCCGGCAGAGGATGTGAATAATCTCGGCACAATCGAGGTCAACGCCGGCGGTGGTGTTGCTTTTGACTGCAACCTCGTTAATGAGACAAATGGGGTAATTGAACTACGCGGTGGAACTCTCGCAGCGACATCAATCACCCAGTCAGCCGGTGCAACATTTGAAGGCTTCGGCGGAATTAGCGGCGATATCTTAATAGAGCCCACGGGCCTAATCAGGCTCAGCGGCCCAACGAATATCGTCGGCGATGTGGAAATCGATGAGAATGGCACGCTTGAAATAAGCGATGGCAGCACGCTGATTACCGGCTATACCACCAACAACGGCGTCATTCATGTAGTCAACGGCGATGTTGTTTTCCAAGGCGGTTACAGCGGCAACGGCGTTGTCGATAAGAATTGAGGCAGGAACAAACCCATACAGCCTCAATGCAAACGTTTATTGCACTATTCCTGCGAGGCCGGGATGATGTGTGGCACTGCCGAAAACCGGGTTCCGGAATGGAGGGCAACGGTCTCGGTGTGCTCGGTGGCAAAAAACAGTGTCTATCTGTGGCTGAACTTTGCTGCGTAATCAGCGTCTAAAAAATCTCTGTGCCCCTCTGGGTCCTCTGTAGCAAGAAAATTATGAAGCTTCAATTTGACGCAAATCAATTACTACTAATTCATATTTCACATACCGCTGCCTATTGAGAGAAAGTCACAACACTACATCACGAACTGTTCCTGAAATTTTGCTTGACAATTAAGCTCTTGCTGGATACAATACGTCCTAAAATAATGGAATTGAATCACACTATTAAACAGTTCACAGTTCATAGTCAATTATCGTTAGTAAATCATAAACTTATGCCCGCGAAGACTTGTATATTCAATCAGGAAATCCTCTCAATGGCCATCATCTCACAAGATGCAATCAAACTCGGCTGTTCAGGCGGCCAGGGCAAAATTCAAATACAAACTTTGTTTGATCATGCTGCTAAACTTGTTCTACAGTTGTCGAGAACATTCTACAAATCAGCTCTTTTTTTGCAAAACAAAGCCAATTTTCGAAAAAGTCAAATGGATGTAAAGTTAAATATAACAAGTGATTATGAGAAAAAAACAAACAGGACACTTGGTGAAAACAAACCCAATCAAAGCCAATTTTCCTTCCCCCAAAGCTCGTCTTGGCGTAGGCCAAGCCGTAGCCAGATCGGGTAAGGTGTGCGCTTGTCTGGGCGGCCTTGGCCGTCATTTTTACACCATCTAAATTAGCAAAGCTTTTGAGGGTTGTGTACCTGCAATCTCAGGTGCTTCAAATAGTCATATCTGAGTGACACTAATAATTAACAGCAAAATTGTGAAGTTTTCTTGATTAAAATGTTAACCTACCCTGATTTCTTCTGTAATCTTCCCTCACCATATATGCCGTTTATGGAAGATAACGGCTATACTACACAAAAAGTTTGATGCCGAACAAGAGATTAAGTAGTCACCACAATCTCTCATACCAGAGGAAAAGTCGCATAATTACAGCGAAAGTTCGCCGGAAGGGAGTTATTCCGGTTTTTGCAAGCCTTCCTCGCTGTACTTCCATAGCATAGCGTTCTTCCTGGCGAAATGTCCGAAGGCAAAAACAAATAAGCCCCTGTGATTGCCCGATAAGAGGATAAAGAGAACGCATGTTTACCTCATCAGATAGACGGGGACATAGTACGCGCAAAGCAAAGTTTTTAAAATAAAATGATAAAACTATCGTACAATCTACCCATTCTTTCGCCCGTCGTTGACTCACTGACAGGGCTTTCCGGCTGATAGTATGTGGCGTACACCAAGGCCGGGTTTGAAAAGACCTTTGCGCGGGAGCTTTACCACCGGGGCATCGGGTATTTTCTACCGATGGCTGAGCGAATGGGAGTTTATGGAGGTAATAACGAATGAGAAGATGTCTGATTATTTGTTGTTTGCTGGTTGCCGGCTGTGTTTCAGAGCAGGAAGCCAAGGAGCAATTGTCTCTGTGCCCGGAATATATGCAGGAGAATATAGGTCCATACAAGATCTATCCGATTTCCCTGCAAGGTATTTTGGGCTTGCAGGGTGAGATGAAAAAAGATTCAGAAGGCACCTTCTATGTTTATGGCCCTTTCGCTTCCGAGGATACTGTTCTCCATGAGGCTTTCCACAGCCTCGATTGGAGGGCGGCTACAATGAGGAGCGAAGAATGGACATCATTTACAAAAGATTTTTGCGGTGAGAAAAAGGCTTTCTATGGCGGGTTGTCGCTTAGACTATTCTGCGTCTTTACTTGGCCCCTGCAGGAAATACCAATATCAGGCTACCCCAGGCTATATTCAACTATATCTTCTGCTGAGGATGCGGCGGACTGTTTTGTAATGTGGCTCCGGAACAGGCCACAACGAGATGAAGAGCTAAGAAGAAAGTGCCAAGTGGTGGGTGATTTTGCTCAGGGGAAATACCAGCGGGTCGGGGGCGTTAAGATACAAAATGAAGTGGCTAAGGCAAAGATAGCGGATAGATAGGCTATTATAATTGGTTTACAAACATAGGATTTTTCGAATCTGTTGATTTGCATCAACTCTTATACCGCAATCTCCCAAACATTAGTCTGCCTATATCTTCTATAGAGCCGTTCATACAAACCTCAGCAATAATATGGATTCTGGAATTGCATAATGGATTATATGCAGGAATTTTGATTCTTGCTATTTTCGGTAATGCTTAGAAGCTTCCCATTTCTTTTCCTGCTTCCAGTTGATTTTTCTTTGTCGAAGACAGCAGGGCGGACTGAAAGGTTCGCAACAATTTTCTCGGCTGTTTTAGACTAAGGGCGCAACTGCAGGCATATTTTTGTCTCGCGCATTGCCTTCGGTATTTTCCCAGTGAAAATTGTAGATGCATGCACCGCTGGGCCAACTCACAACCTGGGTACGTCATTCGGGTAGGTATAGACCTCTTTTTTCTGTGCGGAATAAAAAACTTGCTTTCAGTGCACCTGTGTGCCTTCGCGTGCATTTCTCTATATTGCGCCGGGAATGAAGAGGCTTTTCGGCCAGCTATGGCTCTAATATGTGCACGAGAAGGAGCAAAAAAAGGTAGAAATTTTCGGGTGAATTTAGTAAAGTAGCTTATCGAAAGATTTTGGGAATGTTGCTAAGCAGTCTAAATGGTGAACACCGGATCATGCTGGTCGCGGGGATTGCTCGAGAAGCCGTTAGTGCAATCCGTAAGGTTTCTGGTTTCCGCGATGCTAACACGAGGCGAGGAAGGGAAATCCAATCACCGGAATTGGGACGTTCCGGAGCATCGGTCTGCATGAGAACAAGCTGGCGAGCCACACTGTGTGGAACGTCTGTGAGACGCGAGAATCCTGTATTTGCCCACGCTGCCCCCGTGGGAGCGAGAGTCTAACGATACTGGGTGCAAGCGAAGTGTGCAGGCCGTGGGTTTGAGGAATCTGACTACTATCATTGGAAAAGGGTTCAGATACTCATGAAAAACCAAAGACGACATCGGTGCAGTTTGTTGGTGATGACCTGCGTGGTTGCCTTATGGGTTGCGCGGCCCTGTATGGGACTCGTGGTGAGCGAGGTGATGTATCACCCGGTTGAGGGAGCCGAAACGCTCGAGTTCATTGAGCTGTACAACAACCGGGCCGTGTTCGAAGACCTCACCGGATATGCGTTCACGAACGGTATCCAGTACGAATTTGAGCCCGGAACTATCATCGGGCCCAAGGAGTACCTGGTGGTTGCGCGCGATCCGGCTGCCCTGGAGGCGTCATACGGGATCAGTGGTGTGCATGGTCCTTTCACAGGTCGGCTCGACAATAATGGCGAGCGGATCGAGTTATCCAATGGCAACGGAGGGATTGTCATCTCGTTCCGCTACGGCGTTGAAAGACCTTGGCCAGCCTCACCCGATGGGACAGGACACTCGCTGATTCTCGCGAAGCCGGGCGCCGATCCGGAGGAAGCATCAACCTGGTCACCCAGCACATTTATCGGCGGCACACCGGGCGGGCCGGATGAGCTCCAGGTCGAGCCCGAAGGCCCGACGCTGGTGACACTCGTAGATGTAGGCCACCCCGGGCGGTATTTCAAGGGGACGCAGGAACCATCGCCTGGCCCCGGCGGCCAAGCTACGACGGCCTGGACACAACTGCAGTTCAACGACGATCCCGACACGACTGCGTGGCTCGATGGTCCAAGCGGGTACGGATACAGCAACGACCCCAGCGAGCTGCAGTTCATCGGGACAGAGCTGGATGACATGGCTGGAAACTACATTTCCGTGTATGCCCGGCTGCAGTTCACACTGACGGCAGAGCAGATCAAATCATTCTCGCAGTTGCGGGCCGAGGTCCACTACGACGACGGCTTCGTGCTGTATCTCAACGGCACGCGCGTGGCGGACTCCGGAGAGATCCTCGGCGACCCGCCTCCATTCAATCAGAGTGGGGGCCAGGCTACGGATCCACCAATCGCCAGTGTGGACCTGACCAGTCGGATGAACCTGCTTGTTTCCGGCACAAATGTCTTGGCCATTCAGGCCCACAATGCTTCTATCTCGGGTAGTTCGGACTGTCTCGGAAGCCCGGTCCTCCGGGCGGTTGTGGAGGAGCCCGGCAGCGGCTACGACCCCCACGTCCGTGTGGTGATTAACGAGCTGCTGGCCAATAGCGACGTGTCCCCCGGCATCGATTGGCTCGAGCTGTACAACCCGGGCTCGACCGCGGTCGATCTGAGCAACGTCTATCTGAGCGACGACCGGCTTGACCTGCTCCGGTACAAGATCCAGGACGGAATCGTGCTGCAGCCGGGCGAGTTCTGTGCCGTCAGCGAAGGCACGCCGCTCAACGGGTTGCCCTTTGCGCTGGACTTCTCCGGCGGGACGATTTATGTTACAGCGGCCACGAATGACTCCGTGCCTGAGCCGGTCCGTGTCTTGGATGCGCTGCGCTACGGGACCATGGAGCCAGAAGTAACCTTCGGCCGGTTCCCGGATGGGTCCGACTACTTTGGCTTTCTGACTTCAGCTACATTTGAGGGGCCAAACGCCCAGCCGTTGATTCACGACATCGTGATCAACGAGATCATGTACCACCACAGCACTCGTGATGAGCGCTACGAGTATGTCGAACTGTACAACCGGGGTACCGACACGGTCCGGCTTGATGGATGGGCCTTCACCGAAGGCATTAGCTACAAGTTCGATGAGGGCACCGAGATGCCACTAGGCTCATATATAGTGGTGGCCAAGGACCCGAACTTGCTCGAGGGCATATATAACAATCTGGTAGCCGGGTCGAATCTGTTCGGGCCGTACTCGGGGCGTCTGGATGATCACAGCGAGCGTATCCAGTTGTCATATCCGCTTGAGCAGGTGAATCCGGAAACCGGCAGGCTTGAAAATTACATGGTTACTGCGGACGAGGTGACCTATTACGACGGTGGCCGATGGCCAACGTGGGCCGACGGCCAGGGGGCCAGCTTAGAGCTGCGCGATCCACACAGCAATAACGACACGCCTGATGCCTGGGCTGACAGTGACGAGAGCGGCAAGACCACGTGGGAGCAATTCTTGTTCACCATAAACAGCAGTGATTCCAGATACACCCACGATCAGGTCGGAGTCTTTGGGCTTATGCTGCTCAATCGCGGCGAGGTACTCATCGATGACCTCCAACTAATCATAGATGGTTCTAACCGCCTAAGCAACAACGGCTTCGAGAGCGGCGAGTCAAACTGGCGAATTCTCGGAAATCACGTTCGGTCGTTTGTAACCACGGAGGATTGTTACTCCGGGTCCCGGGCGTTGCATTTGATTGCAACCGGTCATGGTGACCCTGGGGCCAATCGTATCAATCAGTCGATTTCCAGCGTAACCGCGAGCACAGTGACGTTCCTCGGCTGGGCTAAGTGGCTGCGGGGAAGTCAATTCCTACTCTTGCGGACGACGCGGGACCGAGCGCCGGTCCAGCCGCCACGACCTGCGCATGCGTTCGAACTTAAAATGCCACTGAACCTGGGCACACCGGGTCAGCAAAACACGGCGTTTGTGTCTAACCGTGGGCCCGACATCCTCGAGGTCCGACACGCACCTATGCTGCCCACCGCCGGTGAGCCGATTGTTATTACTGCCCGCGTGGCTGACAACGATGGCGTAGCATCGGTCACGCTCTACTATCGATCCGAGGGCACCAGTGGATTCACAAGCACCACCATGGTCGACGACGGTTCGGGCGACGATATAATCGAGGGGGACGGCATCTTCACAGCTACAATCCCGGGTGCCCCGGGCGGCACAATGCGGGCGTTTTACATTGAGGCCTCCGACGGCTCGGCATCGATGCGGTTTCCCAGTCGGCTTGAACCCTCAGCCGATGTGCCCGACCGAACCTGTCTGGTTCGCGTTGGCGACACGCTGTTAAATACTCAGTTTGCCACCTACCGTGTCTGGCTCTCCGATGGTGTTATCAACACATTTCGCTCGCGTCCCAATCTCTCGAACGAGCTGATGGATTGCACATTCGTCTACGACAACACCGAGATCTTCTACAATGCTCGAATCCGCTTCCGCGGCAGCCCATTCCTCCGAAGCGGCTGGGGCCGCGATCCCCGCGACCGCTATGGCTACCGGATAGACTTCAATCCGGACCAGAAATTCCGTGGCCGCGAGGAGATCAATCTCGACAGTACCGAGGGGGGCGACCGTGGCCCCCTCCAGGAACGCGCATCGTACTGGTTCTATAAGCAAATGGGCCTGCAGTTCTCGATGCAGGAGTTTGTGCGACTGGTCATCAACGGGAGAAACCACGGCAACTACGAGGATGTCCAGAAGATCGACGGTGATTACATTGATAGGTGGTTTCCGGACGATACCGATGGCTACATTCATAAGATCGATGACTACTTCGAGTACTCAGTCGACGGCACGGGCTTCGCGAACCTTGATGAAGGGCTGAAGTATGACTATCGACATCCGCTGCTCAAGGAGACATATAGGTGGGGATTTGAGAAACGGTCGCATTACGAGGATGATAACTGGGATCATCTTTTCGATTTTGCCGTTGTGCTGAACACGCCGTCGAGTAGCCCCACGTATGAGCAGGCCATCGAGTCGGTCATCCATCCCGAACACTTCGCTCGGGTCCTGGCGCTTCGCCACGCTGTCGGCGATTGGGACAGCTACGGGTACCGGCGAGGAAAGAACAACTACTTTTACTACGCCCCAGCGGAAGGCAAATGGTACCTTCTGCCCTGGGACATCGACTTTACGCTTGGATCGGGTGATGGGGCCAGCACCAACCTGTTCTCCATGAATGTTGGCCAGTTCCCGGAGGTCAATCAATTTTTGAACTATCCCAAGTACCGGCAGATGTACCTGCAAGCATTCGCGGAGCTGGTGGATGGCCCTTGGCAGACCTCGTACGGGACGGCCGACCCACCGACGGCCTTTGATCAGTTTCTTGATGATTCTGCCAACGCCCTGATCGCCGACGGGCTTGGCGACGGCCGACGGGACGGAATCAAACGGTTCGTGCGCGATCGTCGGGCTTTCATCCTGACGCAGATTCAGTCACGGGTAGTCCGCTAAGATCAAGAAGCAGAGGGCCAAGTCTGCTCACCAGATCAATTAGCTGCTTGCGTTGTTTGTTAGCGAATGCTCATCACGCTGATGGTGTTTGACCCACGGTGCCATTTTAGCTCGCATCTTCACGCCAGTGTGTTTCCGGCCCAATTCTAAAACTCCTTCAAATCGAGAGCCAGATTACATTCCCGCTGATTGGCATTATGAAGCAGACCACGTAGCAATCTTCAACGAGGCCCTCGGGGGACGACCCCATCTTTCCAGCGACAGTTTGTGAACAACAAAAAGGTTTATAATTCGTAAAGATACATGTATTTTTTAAACAGCCCATTTAATCGAGATGAGTATTTTTATTGAATGCTATTTAGAAATACATGAGTAAGAACTGGGTGGCTGCAAAAAGGAGAGTCGGTATTTTTGAATTTTTCACGATATTGAACATTTGAAGAACCTCAGTGTCAGCAAAAACCAGTTTTCACCCAGTTCCGATACCGATGAAGTTGATGCCTCTTACGAAGGTTGGAAAAAGGCGCTGCAACATCTTTTATAATTCGGACTATATTGCAACTCGAATGGGGAGTAATCAGAATCTGTAGAGGCCTGCGCTTGCTCAACGTCTGGTCAGCCAGCCGAAGAGGGTTAAGTCTCTTGTGTCCTTGTCTGGTCTGAATAAAAAACTCGCCAGGTAACCGACAACGAAAAGTACGATGTGGCTATACACGCCGAGCATGTACTTGTGGTGGGTGAAGTTGAATTTGCCGAAATCGAGGAGCTGTTTTTTCCCAGGCCCTCCCAGATCGAACTTGGTGCTGGTCAAAAGCGCGTAGGCGGTAAAGAGAACACAGGCCGCAATGCCGACATAGAGACCTTTTCGGTTGGTACGAACCGTTAGAAACCCCAAAGCGAACAGGCCCGCAACACCGCCGGAAAAAATGGCGTACAGGGCAAAAATCGTGCCGAGAATAGCTTCACCACCAAAATGAACGTATAGGCACGCAATACCTATCGCGCAGAGCCCGCTGACAGTGACAATTAGTTTTCCCATGTTTAGGCATTGCTTGTCCGTGGCATTGGTCTTGAAATGACGGTAGTAGTCCTCCACACCGACTGCTGCCAAGCAATTCAGGTCCGAATCCAGGCTGGACATGGCTGCTGAAATCAGCGCGGCTAAAATCAATCCGGTGACGCCTGCAGGAAGTTGTGACATAATAAAGTATGGGAATACGGCATCGCCTGTGACACCTTCCGGAAGCTCAATCCCGGTGTTGCAGTAATATACCCACAACAAGGTGCCGATGAATATAAACAACGCCCATACAGGCACACACAACAGTACGCCCATGAGTGAAGCTCTGATTGCGCTTTTATTCGATTTGGCTACGAGAAATCGCTGCACTATGGTCTGGTCAGTACCATATTTCTGAATCGCGTAGAAAATGCCGTTGATGGCCATGACCCAGAATGTCAGTCGAGTGAAGTCCCAGTCGTAGGGTCCTACACTCATCTTGCCGTTTTTCCAGGCCGTTTGTATCACTGCCGCAGGCCCTTGCTCAGGCCTGAGCAGTAACACACCGGCACAGATAAGGCCTCCACCAATGAGGATGAATCCTTGAATAACATCAGACCAGATAACTGCCTCAATCCCTCCAATCAAGGTGTAAAGGATTGTGATTGCACCTAATACCAGGATCACATGGTACGTGTTTATACCCGTCATGGAAGCCAATGCCAGAGCCAGCAGGTAGAATACGGAACCCATCTTGGTAAAATGTGCCATAACAAAGGCTAAAGAGCTGTATAAGCGTGCAAAATAGCCAAACCGTTTTTCGAAATACTCATAGGCGCTAAGCCCGATAATCTGACGATACATGGGCACAATAAACCAGATAATGACCAATAGTACCACTGGCACCATTAATCCCTGAACCAGACGAATCCAGTTCCCGCTAAATCCTTCGCCTGGATAGGCCAGGAAGGTGACACTGCTGATGAGTGTGGCCAGCAGGGACATGCCCACCGCCCAGGCAGGAACCGACCGGCCGCCTACAAAGTACGCCTCTGTGGATTTTTGCTTCTTAGAGATGTGTGCACCAATGTACACAATGATACTTAGATAAAACAAGACCACCAGATAATCTAACAAATGGAGCTTTTCATACGGCATTTTAAAACCTCTCTATATCCATATCCTATCGGGCCAGGGATAACTGCCCGGCTTAATAGTGACATAATTATCTGGTTCCTGTGTGACACGCATTTGAACCACACCCGGTGCATACTCGCCGATTACATCGAATGTTTGCCATTGAAGTTCATGCAGCACAGCCTCTGCCGTTGCCCCGCCTTCGATGAATAACTCATTGATTGTTATCTTACCGACCACCCTTTGCACTAAGGCGGCAGTTTTAATACGCAGGTTTTGAGCCAGTTTGGAATCGTGCACAACCGGCTGAAGTATCGCTATGATGACACGATCAGATGTTGATAAGGCCTCCAAAACACCATCTGCCCATTGCCTGATTAGAGTATCATCAGCAGGAGTATTCTTAAACAAGATGTCCGGCATAGGACGCACAGGAATTCCCAGATAGCCGGCCTGGGCAACGGCCTTTCTTGAGGTCTGCGATGTACTGCCGCAAACAAACAACTTCTTGCC
>CAZVUF010000019.1:12480-15092 GCA_964629355.1 uncultured Pirellulales bacterium
CAACGGCCTTTCTTGAGGTCTGCGATGTACTGCCGCAAACAAACAACTTCTTGCCTGAGACAGCAGCAATGTCCGTCTCGGATGGTGCTCTGCTGGAAGGAAGTTTCTTATCGAGCATGGTCCTGAAAAAGTCAGAGCCGCCCGCGGCCAGCGTGTGCTCATCTACGTGCTCGGACCATCGGGCCAAATCGTTCATGCTTTCAGCTTCTGCGACGATGATACCCTGCTCATTGCCGTTGTAGGTCTGGTAAGTCCTTACATGAAGGGGACAACCCGGCGGTACATTTAATAACTCCACTATGTTGGAAGAGGCAGTAGGATATTCTGGATCGTTTGCAAAATCCGTTTCATGGAGTGGTTGACCGTTGATGAAATATTGCCCATTCGATATCACCCTTGCCTTGGTAGGATTGGCTGGGGCCAGAATAACCCTATTTTTTTGCAGAATATACATCATTGCATACAGTTCCTCGGCCACATTGCCTCGCAGCACAGAATCCACTTTTTTATAATTCCACTTGACCGAGGTCCGGCCGTAGTATGCAAGTGCCTCTTTGATGTAACTGGCTGGTTTGCTTGTCCTATAACGGGTGTCCGTATCAATAACCAAAAGGTCAGAAGATGTGCTCCTGGGGGTCTTAATTTGTATCTGAGCCGTTAGACCGAATGTCCGCCCAACCGCTGCGATTTCTGCAGCACCAGTAATATCATCTGCTACAGCAAGTATCATTACTTCGTCTTATTCGTATTCGCCAGTTTTACGGCATATTCAATCGCACTTACCATACTGTCCGGTGAGGCAATGCCCCGGCCTGCAATATCAAAGGCTGTGCCATGATCGACCGATGTTCTTACGATGGGAAGTCCCAATGTGATATTGACACCATTGACAGAAGACAATCGCTTATTTCCCTTATTCCAGATAAAACCCGTCATTTTCAAAGGTATGTGTCCCTGGTCGTGATACATGGCAACGCAGATATCAAACAATCCACCAATAGCCTTGGGAAATAATGTATCCGGCGGAATAGGACCTTCGACATGAATCCCAGTGGACCGGGCCGCTTCAATGGCTGGTACGATATGTTCATGCTCCTCTCGACCAAACAATCCTCCGTCACTGGCATGGGGATTCAGTCCTGCCACACCGATGCGGGGATGGGTTATACCGAGCTTTTGGCAGGCATCGTGCGCCAGCTCAATAACTTTTAAAACGCGCGCTTGGGTGATCATTTGGCTGACCTCACGAATAGGAACGTGGGTTGTGACATGAACGACTCTTAGGCTGGCCCCCGCGAAGCGGGAATCCTCATCATAGATCAGGAGCATTGCATAATCTTTTGTCCCGGTGTAGTGGGCAAATATCTCGGTATGCCCAGGGAAATCATATCCTGCTGAATGTATCGCTTCTTTATTGATTGGGCCTGTCACTACGGCATGTATTGTTCCGTCCATAGCCAGTTCGATTACCTTTTCAATGGCAGTAAAAGCGGCGTGACCTGCCTGAGCCGAAACAGTCCCATACAGTAATTCTTTGACACAGCAGCCTTGCGGCTGCAGCACATCGATTTGCCCCGGCTTGAAATCGGCTTCGGTTTCGCTCTGCACAGACCGGACTTTCAATTTCAGTTGCGTAAAGGCAACGGCTTGCCTAAACACATTGACATCGCCAATGAGCAGGGGCCTGCACAGCGAATAGACATTTTCATTCGCAAGGGCTTTAACAGCAATCTCAGGGCCTACGCCGAAGGGATCACCCATAGTGATTCCAAGAAAGGGCCTTGTATTTTTCATGGCAAGGAATCTTCCTGTAACTCGTTTCGGCGGAGCGTCGAGCCGTAACCGGGAAGGCGCATTTCATTCACGGTTTCTCTGAGGGCTTGAATTTGATCTGCGGTTAAGTCACGTAAAGGTGGCAAGACTTTCGGCTCGCAAAATCCCAGGACGTGCATCATCGCTTTGAGAACAGGCAGTGCCTGACTCAAATTCCTGTTTTTTTGAAATATATCCGAAATATTATCAGCGCATCTTTGATATTGTTCTGCATCATCCATATTGCCGTTCAGCACAGCGTTATAGAGCTTGACGAATAAATAAGGTACAATATTACCCACACTCGGCACAACTCCATCCGCGCCCATAGCCAATGCAGTCTTGCTCAAGGACGTGCAGCCGATCAGGTATGAAAAGTCTTCCCTGTCCTTCCACAAAGCAACAGCTTGTTTCAGGCGGTCCATATCATTGACCGAGTCTTTTAATCCTATAATCATCGGAAGGTGACTGAGTTGGTCAATTACCTCTAAGGAAATTGACACACCTGTCGTTATCGGAATATTGTATAGCATTAAAGGGCCGGGAATCCGCTCGGTCAGCTTCTCATAGTAGCTTAGGATCTCATCGCTGGTCAATGAATAATAGCTTGGTACGTGTGCCACGACCACATCCACGCCCAGATCAAAAAACTGTTTAGCCATGTCCACGGAAGTAGCCAGGCAATTATCTGATATGCCGCCATAGGTCATGGTCCTGGGCTTAGACATCCCTTGCGGGAGATGCGCATTTTTTTTAACGACCGTTTCGACAAATTTAGCTTTTACCGAGTAGCTAATAGA
>CAZVUF010000019.1:15192-19117 GCA_964629355.1 uncultured Pirellulales bacterium
GTAAAATAGAAGCGTTTGTATGTGGCTGGCGAATTATATTGGGTATTGCTGAACCATGTTATTTCAAATTTTCCTCAAATGTCTGTACATGCTCAATTTACTTCCCAACATTTATTATAAAATCTATGCTTTTTTACATTGATTCCGATTGACTATATGCGTATTCCGCGTATATAATATAGGAAAAGAAGCATAAATATAGCGAAAAGACGGGGTATCCATGATAGAGAGGGTGTTATTTGCTTATGTTCTGTTCAGATACGCCGTGATTGGATATTCTATAGCAGGTTTAAAAATCGGCTTTAAATCGTGAGAAGATTTTTTGTTGTGCAGAGAATCTTATTATAAGCTGGCTGCAAAGCATTTTATGGCCACGCTTCAAAGGCTAAATGAGCAGGAGATGATAGAGCATTAATGGAGGGAGCAGATAATATAACATCGGGGGAGTGTAAAAGCAAAGCTGAATTGCTCCAAGAAGTTGAAGCTTTGCGCCATCATGTTTCCAGACTTGAGCAAGCTGAGCAGAAGCTTAAAAACTTCGAAAAGCAATTCAAAGAGCTTTTTGAAAATACACCTGTAGGTATGTGCAGAGTCACCCCGGACGGTCGAATCGCTATGGCAAATCAGACCTTTATCCGAATGCTTGGCTACTCATCTTTTGAAGAGCTTTTACAGCTTGATCTGGAAAAAGAAGGATTTGCAACAGGTTATCTACATTCAGCATTCAAGGATCTTATAGAAAAAGATGAAAATGTTGTCGATCGAGAGTTTGAGTGGATAAGACGCGATGGGACTACTTTATTTGTTATTAAGAATTCAAGAGTTATCCGCGATGAGTCGGGAAAAACATTGTACTATGAAGGTATAGTGCAGGATATCACCGAACGCAAAAGTGCCGAGGAGAGGATAAGGATATTGATTTCTGCGGTTGAGCAGTCGATTGATGGTATAGCGATAGGTAACGTAGAACAAAAATTGCTATATGCAAATGATGTGTTTGCTCGAATGCACGGTTATAGCCAAGAAGAAATAATCGGAATGCCTATGGTAAAATTATACGATAAGGAACAAATGGCTGAATATAAAAGGATTTTAAACCGGCTTAAAAAGCAGGATTCGTGGAAGGGCGAAATAGGGCACGTGAGAAAAGATGGAACGGTCTTTCCAGCGTATACGTCTGTCACTTTATTGAAAGGCGACAACGAGGAGACAGTGGCAACTCTGGTAATTGTCAGGGACATCACTGAGTCTAAGCAAAGAGGAAAGGAGCTTAATATATACCACGAGAAAATGGTTAGAGTTGAACAGCTAACGTTTCTTGGAACCTTAATCGCTGCTCTGTCTAACAAACTAACCCAACCACTAACAGTAGCTCGTCTATCAATCGAAAACTCTTTGGCTGAGTTAAACGCAGTGTCGTATTCAGGAGAGGCTGTAGAAGAACTTAACGCCGGTCTGGGGGGGATTTCGAATATTGCTTCAGTAGTAGAACAGTTTGGAATGTTTGCGAAGGAAACCTCAAAAAACAAGGTCAAAAGAGTAGATTTGAAGACGGTTGCTGAGAGAATTTTACAGTTTCTGGAGGAGCGTGCTTGGCGGGCAGAAATTACCATGCTTCTGCAAAAGGTGGACAGACTGCCACCAATATATTCTTATGAGAAAGATCTCGAGCAGTTGTTTTTTGCGCTTGCTGAGAACGCTATAGAGGCAGCAGGTGGCGAAAAGGATTGTCAGCTTACTATCAGCGGAGCCGTAAAAGATGAAAACATCGAGTTGAGATTTTCTGATAATTGTGGTGGTATAGCACCGGAAATTCTTGATAGGATTTTCGAGCCGTTTTTCACAACCAAAGCTGCCAGTAAAGCAACGGGTCTGGGGCTTTGCACTGTACAGCATATTGTATCTAAGGCCAGGGGCAATATCCGGGTGGAAAACAGGCCCGGTGAGGGCTCAACATTTATTATCACGTTACCTATCAGGTGGGATGACAAATATTAACAGGTTAAAAATGACGGATAGCGAGAAAAAACATGTTTTTTTTGTAGATGATGAGCCAGACATATGTCAGGTTGTCAGTACATCTCTTCGGCAATTGGGCGTGAAAGTCACTTGTTTTACCAGTGCGGCCGATTGTCTTAAACAGTTACGTTCCCAAAGTTGTGATTTACTTATTGCCGATGTGAAAATGCCTGGAATGAACGGCTTAGAATTGTTAAGCCAGGTTAAACACCTCATTCCATCTTTGCCGGTTCTGATTATCACCGGCTATGGTGATGTGCCGATGGCAGTAAAGGCCCTTAAGTTGGGAGCGTTGGATTTTATCGAAAAGCCGCTGAATAGGGAGTCATTTCTATCGAGTGTCGAGTCTGTGTTAAAGGAAGATACACGAGTTCACTCCCGCCCAGGTGAAGTGCTTACCAAAACGGAGGTAAAAGTCCTTCGTTTGATTTTGCAAGGTAAGAGTACAAGGGAGATAGCCAAGTTACGACATCGTTCCGTCAGGACTATCGAGGACGAGCGCAGGCGGATTATGCACAAACTTGGGGTTGATAACTTGGTTGACCTGGTCAAGCAAGTTGCTGTAGTGAGGCTGGTAGAGCTACCATAAAAGAATAACATGGCCGGGCCGCTTTTCAGGATGATAAACAAACGGTAGTTCATTCCAAATCGTTGTTATACGCTCAATATAGATAAAACACGTGGTATCCACGATAAATTGGCCATCCAACCAACTGAAATAGCATGAAATACCGTAATTGCCACGATAGCTTTCGGCGACGTTATCTTGTAGAATATAGAGCTTGAAGATTATGATTTAGGGGATGACTCTATATATGCTAAGCTGCCGTTAAGATTTTAACGTCTTAGCTTTATAGGATGTGAGTTGTATCAAACCTCAATGGAGGAAGACAAGCTATCTTATTGGGGTTGCCAGACAGCGCTGTTTGGCAGTTTCTTTATGTAAGCTTACGTAGCCGTTGTTATGAATCTGCGACTACGGTTGGGAGGGTTATAAAGGAATTGGCAATATGGTATTTCTACGGTAGGAGGACCATACGGAGGAGACACTCCTGAGTACCCTTAGAGGAGGGACGTCCTTTTGGCTTTAAAGTGACATTATTAAGGATTTAAGATACCACTTTAAGGCTATGCTTTTTGATGTATGTGATTACTCAAAAGGATATAGTAAAGCAATCTAAAGCTAAAGCATTTTGTTCGATGTATAAACAAATATACAAAGTCACTACTTGTTTAGTTTGGGCCTCAACTATCGCGCTACTTGTATTATCTGGTGTAGTCTATCGAGCTTTAGCCTCACATTTAAGTCTTATTGCTGAAACACCCATAAGTTTACCGATGCCGTTGAGTGTTTTCCCCTTAAAAATCGGCGATTGGAGCGGCACCGATCTGCTCATTCCCACCACAACTAAAGAATATATGGAAAAGAACTTTGCTGATGATTTTCTAAGTCGACGATATATTAACGCTACAAGTAGGGCGTGGACCGACGTTTATATTGTATATTGCTCGTCCCGACCCGGGGGCATTCTTGGCCATCAACCTTTGGTCTGCTATCCCGCACACGGCTGGATCCATGATAATACAGAACAATCAAAATTCACGTCGCGAGCGGACCGGCAAATACCCTGTCTTATACATAGGCTCCATAAGCCAAATGGATACGAGCAAATAGTTGTTTTGAATTTCTATATCTTGAACGGTCAAATTACTACCAATGAGCGTGATTTTTCAGGCATTTTTGGCAGAAGGCCGAATATTGCCGGCAACCCTGCTCGGTATGTGGCTCAGGTGCAGATAAGTTCGATCTTGGAGAATTCTATTCTAACAGCAGCGGAGGATATGACGGATTTGATACTTGATTTTTTACCCGATAGGAACGGCCAAGTCAGGGCTGAATATACCA
>CAZVUF010000020.1:0-18898 GCA_964629355.1 uncultured Pirellulales bacterium
TGCGCTCAAGCCTTCATCAAAACTTAAAGTCAATGCTCGACTTTTCAATCCTATAATCATTTAGTTTATCGCCGACAAGGGGACATACATCAAAAATTTCATCAATTATTGTTGACGCCTGTCAAATTATCTTGACTTTGGCGAGCTAATACGATAAACTATTACTGTGAAATAGTTTTCCGGGGGATATAATAACACGGGATGGGGGGTGTTTCCGGTTTTCCTGTATTGAGAAACACTAAAGCTTCAATTTAATATCAATATGCCAACTACAAGCATGTTAAATTTTTTCATTAAACAAAGCCCGGTTCATAAAGCGATATCAAAAACAGTATTTGGTTATAGGTGGTTCGACCTTGCTCACCACAGGCAGTCTGGGGCTGCACCTTCGATGTTGACTTCGACGGGTTCCGTCGAGCTGTGCAAGATGCTTACATAAGGCCCCCTCTATTTACTAAAACGGGCTGCGGTATTAGGCTTTCGCAAAGCGAAGTTCTTTTCCGTAGTCCGTTTTTATTTGATAAACTCCACACCTGCACTACCGCAGCAGCCGCACCTGTCAAGATAACGCGCTTTCATCTAAAATAATGAGCGGATAGTTGTGAAGCAGTTAGGACGTTCGTTATTGAAATTATGCGCAAAAAACAAGGGAGACAGCGCCCCCCGTTGTTGTACATGGCCGGTCGGCCTGCCCCCCTTAGAGAGAAGGAAGGAGTATTATGCCCAAATGTCCAGAGATACACCTGCTCCTTCGGACAACACTTCTATCTATAATATAAATTATCTTTAACGACCTGCAAAAGGAAAGACGGTAAAAATTTGACGCCGGCAGTTAATAACCTATCAATCCTAAAGACCGATAAAGCGCGGGCGATTCGCTTTTCAACTTTGAACAGCTTGTGCAGAGTATTAAATTGCACACCTGGAGATTTGATTGAGTACATTCAGGACGAGCAAGAAAAGTAAGATTAACGAGAGGCACACGGATTGCCGATTTTCGATTTCAAATCGACAATTGACAATCGGAAATCTAAAATTTCAAGCTCGCGTTTTTTCTTTTCTTTACATCCTTTCTGTGCTAAATTAGCTTTCAATCAGAAGACAGACGACAGATGGCAGAAAACAGACAATGAAATTCATCCCGTAATACAAGGCTGTATGAAATGAACAACCAGGGTTTAAAAGTTGCTGAAAAATATGAAGTAGTAGATGACCATAGCGCGTTAAGTTTAGCGGGCAAGAAATTTCATTTTATCGGCGCAGGTGGTATTGGAATGAGCGGGCTGGCGCAGCTTTTAATAAAAAATAACGCTATTGTCACCGGCTCAGACCAAACAGCGAGCAGCGTGACAGACCGGCTCTGTCAAATGGGCAGTGATATAAAAATCGGTCATAGTCCTGATAACCTCGGCGAAGGGACGGATGCGGTTGTTATCTCGGCGGCAGTAAAAGAAGATAATCCCGAATTAAAACTGGCACACAAGAGGAAATACAAAATCTATAAGTACGCCGAGATGCTGGGACAGTTGATGGAGCACTATGATGGCATCGCCGTGGCCGGCACACACGGTAAGAGTACCACGAGCGGCTGGCTTAGCTGGCTGCTAAGGCAGGGGGGTATAGATGTAAACTTTATTGTCGGAGCCCAGATTTGCCAGCTTGGCGGCTCCTCCGGCACGGGTGATAGCACATGTTTCATTGCCGAAGCCTGCGAATACGACCGAAGTTTCCTGAACATGAAACCCAAAATCGCCTGCATACTCAATATCGAGCAGGACCATCTGGATTACTATAAAGACGAAAATGAGATTGTCGAAGCGTTCGGCCAGTTTGCACTCAGAATAAAATCAGGTGGCGTGCTGATAGCTAACGGCCAAGACCCGAATACGGCAAAAATTATCAATCAACTCGCAGACCGTATCCAATATGAAACTTTCGGATTGGATGAGAGGTGCAACTTCTTCGCCCGGAATATGGCGTTGAATAATGGGCTGTATGAGTTTGAAGTCTATCATAATGGCAGATTATTAGGCCCGACGAGGATTTCACTCCCTGGGAGGCACAATATATTCAACGCACTGGCGGTCACAGCGTTGGCGACCAGAGTCGGGCTATCCTCAGAAAAAATACTCAGCTTGCTGCCCGGTTTTACCGGCATCGACCGACGGCTCATGTTAAAGGCGCAATTAGACCGAATTACTATTCTTGATGACTACGCTCATCACCCGACTGAGATTCGGGCGACGCTTGAAGCGGTACGCCAAAGATACCAGCCGAAGAGGATTTGGTGCGTTTTTCAGCCGCATCAATATAGTAGAACCAGATTTTTGCTTGATGATTTTGCGGAAAGCTTTAAGCTTGCTGATGTGACAATCGTACCGGAAATCTACTTCGTGCGCGATTCCGAGGCGAGCAAAAAAGAGGTGAACTCGCAAATATTAGTTGAAAGGATACGAGCTAATAAATCAGATGCGGTTTTTATCGACAGTTTCGCAGATATCTGCGATTACCTAAAGAAAAATGTAACTGACGGCGACTTAGTGATTACTATGGGTGCCGGCGATGTTTGGAAGGTAGCTGATGAATATATTCAGCGGCTTAGAGAAAATAGTTGAAACCAATCATCCATTAGCCAAACACACCTGGTACGGTTTGGGTGGACCGGCTGATTATTTTGTCAGGCCGAAAACGGTCAAACAGCTCAAAGATGTGGTCAGGCGATGCAATGAAAACAAGATACCGATTCACGTGCTGGGATTTGGCTCGAATTTACTTATCAGTGATGAAGGACTGCGAGCAGCGGTTATAAAGCTTGAAGCAGATGCGTTCACGCTGATAAAGTTTGATGGACAAAAAATTTCTGCTGGAGCGGGTGCGGAATTGAGCAAGCTGGTCTTAATGTGTGTGCAAAAGGGACTTTCAGGAATTGAAGGCCTTACCGGTATTCCAGGCTCTATCGGCGGAGCAGTGAGAATGAATGCGGGTGGCAACTTCGGCGACATCGGCTCAGCCGTCGAGTTCGTCACTTTGATGGATATTCATGGCAATATCTTTGAAAAGAAAAAGCCCGAGCTTGTATTTGACTATCGCAGCACAAATATCACCGCAAAATTCGTCTTAAGCGCTCATTTGGAGCTGACCAGTGCCGACCCTGAGCAGATTATGCGAACGGTAAAGGAAACATGGATTTACAAGAAGAACAACCAGCCTCTGAATACCAGAAACTGTGGCTGTGTATTCAAGAATCCAAAGGGGGCATCAGCAGGTGCTTTGATTGATAGAGCAGGCCTTAAAGGATTGAAGATAGGCGGTGCCGTCGTCAGTGAAAAACACGCAAATTTCATCATCGCAGAACAGGGCTGCACCAGCCGGGACGTCATGAAACTTATAGACGCTATAAAACAAAGAGTAAAAGAACAATTCGATATCGATCTCGAACTTGAGATTGAGATTTGGAAGTAATTTCATCGCTTTTGGCACGTGACTTGTCTCTTGGGATTAGGCAAAAAAACGCACACATAGGAGCGGTAGATTGGAAATAGAAAATAGTAAATTAAAAGTAGCTGTGCTTATGGGCGGCATCGGCGAGGAGCGTGACATCAGCATACAAAGCGGCAATTGCGTATCACAGGCATTAAAAGAAGCCGGCCTGGATATTGTGACCGGTGATATTGGACCTGACAATCTGGACATACTTGAAGATACAAGCATCGATGTATTCTTTATTGCGCTGCATGGCAAATTCGGCGAAGACGGTCGGCTTCAGCAGATAATGGAGGAAAAATCACTTTGCTATACAGGCAGCGACCCGACAGCAAGCAGATTGGCCTTCGATAAATTAGCTGCTAAAGAGTGTTTTATCAAAGCGGGTATAATTACGCCGAAAGTAATCAAGTTTGACAATCGGATAAAGAATGATATTCTCGAGCAGCAGTTACTGCAGCTTGGCAAAAGGTTTGTAATTAAACCTGTCAGACAGGGAAGCACTATCGGCGTCAGCATTGTTAATGACCCAGGCTCGGCAATAGCCGCTGCCCATGAATGCGAAAGAAAATTTGGCGATTGTATGATCGAAGAATATATTGTCGGTAGAGAAATAACCGTTGGCATACTACAACATCAAACACTGCCGATTATTGAGATAAGAAGCAGGGCCGGCTTTTATGATTATAATGCGAAATATATAGATAACCAGACGGAATTTCTCTTTGATACAATTGATGACCCGGAACTTTCGGCAAAGATTGAAGCTGCAGCTTTGGATTGTTTTGATGCGCTCGGCTGTCGTCACTTAGCAAGGGTTGATTTTATCCTGAGCAGCGACCTAATTCCTTATGCTCTGGAGGTCAATACTATTCCAGGTCTTACCACACATTCACTTATCCCTAAAGCAGCCGCAAAGATCGAACTGTCAATGAGCCAGTTATGTATGAGAATAATCGAGGAGGCATATTCATCATTTACAAAATGCCGACCCGCCGGACTTAAAACAAACCGAACATAAAGCAAGATAAAAGATAATGGCTATCAGAAGGAAAAAAACAAAAAGCAAAACCGGCAGAGTATTATTTAAGACAGGTTTTTCACAATTGAAGAAAAAACGTAGAACGGATCTGCAAGACAGCAGTTTCAGGGTTTTTTTGAAAGTATTGGCTGTGATTTTTGTTTTTGCTGCCATTGTGGTAGGATTTGTATATTTGGACAAGTACGTAAAAAAAGTCTCTCCCGTATTGGGAAGCACTATCGACATTGAATTAGCGGAGCCACCCCCTTGGATAGATGAGTCGCTCCGAAAAAAAATCATCGCCTCAGCTACGGGCTCGTGGCGGGGCGATGATATTAGACTCGAAGAAGATACCCCCCGTTTAATTCAGAATAATCTTGAGCGAGATGTTGCGTGGCTGCAAAAAATAAAAGTGCGCACCACCCATAACAAGATTGTCATCGAGGCTGATTATCGCAAACCTGTCGCTCTTGTTAAGCTGGGTGCACGGAAGTTCTATGTCGATGCTGAGCTGGTTGTGCTCGACTTTGTGCCAATAACGCAGTTGCCTATTGTGAATATCAGGGGGCTGGCGACAATAACGAAAATGCCGCTGCCGGGTGAAGTCTTGCAACTGGAAGACTTGGCCGCAGCACTGGCCATATTGACTCGGCTCAACCAAATGGATAAACTCGTTGCGCCCGATAAGCCTTTGCTTTTTGAGATAGACAGCATCGATGTGAGCAATTTCAAGGGCCGGCAGAGCAATAGATATGCCCATATCATCCTGTACGCCAAGGATAATACTGAAATTATCTGGGGGGCTGAAATCGATGCCTGGTCTCAGCATCTGGAAGCGAAGGACGAAGAAAAATTAGCTAAGCTTTACAACTATTATAAAGAATTCGGCTCGCTGACAGGCGGCGCAAAATACATCGACCTCCGCACCCCACAGGGGAAAATTCCTCTGCCGATTGATAAGTATTAACCTGTCCCATAGGGAATCGCCACAAAGCTGTTCAGTGCAGCAGCCAGATCATTGTATCGATATGGAATGTTTAGCTGAGAGCAGAGGGATTTAAACTTTTTAAGAGCTGACTCGCTCAGTGTGCTTTGAAAGTCTTTGTCGGCTCTGCAGTAAAAGATTCTGCAGCTGGCAAAACGATATTCATAAACGCTGCATTTACCATCTATATTGTAGGGACATTGGCTGGTGTGCATTTGCTTTATGTTTTCAACGCCCAGATTTGCCGCTAAAAACATCAATTCGGGTGTGGTCACAAACAGATGGTGCCCGAAGGTGTGGAAGTCGCAGCATGTTCCACATGCGTTGCATTTTCCGGCCAAATCGGCGGATTTGCGGATTTGTGAATCCAGCCAATCGTAGATTTCAGCTACTTTTGCGATGAGTTGCTTTGTATTGTCGGATTCCGCCACCATTTTCTGTTCTTTTTGATTTTTTTAATTTCTTCGCAACTGTATAGTTTGCCGCGATTTATGCCGGGACACTTTTGAGCGGCTTTGTTCCAGGTATCAGGGCTTTCTAAATTGTTTGGCCAGAAAGGCCAGCTTCTGCACTGGCTTGGCCGAACAGGATAAATTATGCACGTTCGCTGGTTGTTTTTTTTCTGCAAGAATATGCAGTCTTTGGTAATGGGGTGTTCGATAATTGTTGTTCTCAGGCCGATATGTTTTAAGAACTTTCGTCGTAACTGGCCGACTGTCTCCTTCAGATGGTTTGCTATAAGTTCAATCTCTGTCCATGTGACCCAGATATAGCCTTCACTTGGTCCTGCGCAGCATCTGCCGCACTGCATACACTCAAAAAGTAGGCCGGCTGCATACCATGGGTATCTTTTCTTAACTATAAATTTCACAGTTGGTATAGTCATCTCTAAAATGCATCTTTTGAGATTAGCAAAAATAGTATAGATTCCCGGAGCCTCTTTGCAGTTAAGCCGCAAAGGGGGTGAGGCACTTAGGAGATTATAGCATTTGGTTCGCATAAATGCTATTCGTTGGCTAATTTAAAACAGACTCTGCCGTGACGGCAGAGACAATAGCTAAGTATTATTGGATAAGTGATGAGATATAAAGAGTGCAAATGGGCTCAAAACTTGCGTACATGTATAAAAAAAGGCCGATGTTGAATTTCATGAAATATAAACCTAAATTTTGCTTAGTTCCTATAATTATTTTATTTTCAACTTACAAGGGGACATAATGAAAAAAATTCGTTCATTGCCGTCAGTGCCACTTAAATTCTCTTGACTTTTGTGAGTTTAAAAGGTATACTGATTTCATAATCGGCATGGGGGGTATTAAATTATCCACCGATTCAGTCTATGGGGAAATCCGGTTTCTGTTTATTCGTATAGTTTTGATTACCGGATTCAATCTACACAAATCGAGTTTAGGGGGGTGCAAAATGAAGAATCTGAAAACAGCAACAATCCTTTGTGCAGCAGTATTTCTGGCTCTACCGGTCCTGACAAAAGCTTCCCCTGTTGGTACGGTGGACATAGCATATTCCGGCCCAGGTGCGAGTGATACAATTACAGTTTGGGGTGGTGGACTTAGTGGATTAAGTGGGGTCGGCGGTGTGTATATGCTCAACAAAACAGCCGGTACCGGCCAGGGAAATATTTGGCCCAATGGTCTGATCGGTGGTTTCTGTATCGAATTACATCAATGGGCCAGCACTGATGCGTTAAAGTACGATGTGGTGAAGCTGGAAGAGGTGAACAACAGCTTTATGGGCGGCATATTAGGCACAGCGAAAGCCAACTATCTTGCTGAGCTCTGGGGCAGATTCTATAGCCCTGCCTGGGCAGATGGTGGATCATATTCGAGCGAGGAAAGAAGTAAAGCCGAGGCCTTTGCTGCTGCTGTATGGGAAATTGTATATGAAGACATGCCGACATCTCCTTTAAACTGGGACGTCTCGGTTGACGGTTCTTCAGGTTCGCATGGTTTCTATGCACAGAATGTTGATGCAGTTACCGCTAATAACTGGCTGCATGCGTTAAACGGTTTGGGGCCGAAGGCAGACCTGAGAGCCTTCGTTAACCAGGGAAAGCAGGATTTCATCGTTCAGGTTCCGGAACCTGCCACTGTGTGCCTGCTTGGTCTTGGGGGATTAGCTTTCCTTCGGAAACGCAAAGCATAAATGGAAATTATTCTATTAGACATGTCAAAGGGCTGCGGTAACGCTCCACCGCAGCCCTTTTTATATTTTGAGAATTTTCAATACATAAAAAGTGCTATCAGCTGCTTGATAGACGACATATACGTTCGGGACGAGCTTTGTTTTTAGTGCGTTCTATATTTTTTGCTTCGAGCTTGTTTACATTAGTATATTGTGGATGATGGAGCAGATAAGAATCCGGCTGCCTCGCAAATAGATGCTTCCAACGATACTACGGTTATTCCCTTTGAGATTCAGAAGTTAAGAATAGCTGAACGTAAGTTTATTAAAGCTCCGCGTGCATAGCTTCTAGTGCCTCCATCCTCTGCGGGTAACTTCTCACATTTATCTATAGGCAGAGCCAGCAACTTGATGCAGAGGCGGATAATTCACAAGGAATTTGTTAAATTTTCAGTTTGTAGTTTTGTTTTATCTCATTTTTTTCTGCGCTTTTCCCTGGCATTTTAGAGTTCCTTTAGCAAAAGAATGGCGATTCTGCCCCGTAGATATTGCGTTTTAATGAAAATACGTAGTCGCCCTAATTACCTGAAACAAGGAGAAAATACCATACTAACACGCGGAGGGTGGTGATAGGCAGAAGCCACAGTTCAGTAAACCCCGTCATCGCGGTACATCGATAATGTTAATAGTGCTGTTTTTATAGCTGCTTAAAAAGTTAGAGATGAGGCGAAACGGGTATATAGATTCTCTTTTATAATGCACACCTGAAAAAAAACACGCCTTAGAAGACAGCATAACAGCAGTTAAGTCCTAAAAGAAAGGTATAAGTCTATTTACGTCGAGGTGTTAAATTTTAAATTATAAAGGAGGTCAATGTGTGGTGTACAGCATACGGTGAGCGCACGCTTGAAGGTGCTGAAGCCATATTATTTGCTGAAACATTATTAGACATTGTGGACGAAATACGACTATGTCGATTTTATAACTATTACACAGGTGTTGAGGTTTTTGATAGGCTTACTTTTGGGCAGAAAATTTCTGTTTTAGCTATTATAGGAAATGGCTTGTTGAGAAAGGATGTGCCTTGTCTAGAGTTGACGGATGTTGTTGAAGGTGCCGTGGGAGCGGTTTTTGAGCACCTGATTAACTTGATAGCCGTTGAAATTGATGAACCAGAGCTTGGTTATGATTGGAGGGAAAAGGTCGTTGCCGCCAGGAGGGAAACAGATGGACAAGATATACTCACATCAAATTGCGACGACCTGGAGAAATGGATAATTGAAGTGGATTATCTCGCAGAAGGCATCCTATTGGATGCAGGTTACAATAATAATTTTTTATATCTTAATTATTTGCCGGAATATTCCAAGTTATTAAGACGGATAGTAGGCGTTTCTGACAACTACTATTGTGGAATAGTTGACAATTTAAGTGATGAAGATATTAGTAGGAAGATTAAAGACTTGAGAGAGCTTTGCCTGCTGATAGTTGAGGCATTTTGAATAGCGTGTTTTTACTCGCCTGTATGTTTTCTGTGTTTTTTCTACACTCATTACCTACACAATCAAGCCGATTCACTGTTCTTAGTGAAACCACCGATAAAACCATGCATAATTCTTACACCGTTCTTAAAGATGTGATCCCACATGAAGTACAAAACATGATGCCGCGTGAAACGCAGCGCTAAAGACATATTCAGAAATCTGATTTGTTTTCGCAGAGTATTTGTGATAGATTAACTTTTTGTTTTTTGGAGTATAAAATTGAAACAATCGCTTACCTATAAGATACTTGCAGAGCATTTGGTTGATGGCAGGCTCTCGGCTGGTGAGTTAATCGGCATCAGGATAAACCAAACTCTGACCCAGGATGCGACAGGCACAACAGCATTTTTACTTTACGAATCTATGAATACAGGCAGAGTTAAGACGGACCTGTCGGTGAGCTATGTTGACCATAATATAGCTGGGTTCGGCCCGGAGAACCATAATGACCATTTATATTTACAAACCGTAGCTGCCAAGTACGGAGTTTATCACTCCCGGGCCGGTAATGGTATCTGTCATCAGGTTCATCTGGAGCGGTTCGGCAAGCCTGGCATTACCTTATTGGGCAGCGATTCACATACGCCGACAGCCGGTGGAATTGGTATGCTCGGTATCGGCGCCGGCGGACTCGATGTGGCAGTCGCTATGGCGGGCGGGCTGTTCTACCTTACTTGTCCGACAGTCTTGGGCGTAAAGCTTACTGGAAAACTTAACGATTGGGTGGCCGCTAAAGATGTGATTCTTAAACTCCTTGGCATTTTAACTACGAAGGGCAATGTTGGTTGGGTTGTTGAATATTTCGGTGATTGTGTTTCAACATTATCTGTTCCACAACGAGCCACTATAACCAACATGGGGGCCGAATTAGGCGTAACAACAAGCATATTTCCCAGTGACGAACAAACCAGAAAGTTCCTCGCAGCCCAGAAACGAGCAAAAGACTATCAGCCCCTGGCAGCAGATGCTGATGCCAAATATGACCGTGTCATCGAAATTGACCTATCAGAGATTGAGCCGATGGCTGCTTGTCCATCTTCGCCGGACAACATCAAGCCGGTAAGGGAGATTGCCGGTATCCAAACAGGGCAGGTTGCGATAGGAAGCTGCACAAACTCCAGTTTTACCGATTTAATGATGGTGGCGAAGGTGCTCAAGAACAGGTGCATAAACAATATGGTCGAGTTTGCTATTGCGCCGGGCAGCAGAGAAGTTTTGAATATGTTAGCGGAAAACGGGGCGTTGGCGGATATGATTTCAGCCGGTGCCCGTGTTCTCGAATCCGGCTGTGGGCCATGCATCGGTATGGGCTTTTCACCGGCTGAGAACATAGTGAGTCTGCGCACGTTCAATAGAAATTTTTCCGGCAGAAGCGGCACAAAAAACGACAAAATCTATCTTGTCAGTCCCGAGACGGCGGTCGCTTCGGTTCTTACCGGCCGTATTACCGACCCCCGTGATTTGCCAAAGCTGTTTGGAATAAAATACCCTAAAATAGACCTTCCGAATGAGTTCACCATAGATGACAATATGATAGAGCCGCCCTTAAGGGAAAAAGAGGCGGCGAAAGTAGAGGTTATAAGAGCTCCGACTATTGTTGTTCCGGAAGTGCCACCGCCACTACCGCAGAAATTGTGTGGAAGGGTCCTGATTAAATGCGGCGATAAGATAACCACAGACCATATTATGCCGGCGGGCGTTTTTTTGAAACTGCGTTCTAATGTACCGGAATATGCCAAGGCGGTTTTCAATTGTTTTAATGAGCAGGGCAAGCCCACCTTTGCCCAGCGCGGCCTTGAGCTAAAGCAAAAAGGAGCTGCCGGCGTTATTGTTGCAGGTGAAAGCTACGGCCAAGGCTCGTCAAGAGAGCACGCTGCGCTTTGTCCGATGTATTTAGGCGTCAGGATAGTTTTGGCTAAAAGTATTGAGCGAATTCATAAAGCCAATTTGATTAACTTCTGCATTGTGCCAATAGAATTTACTGATAAAGGTGATTACGACAAAATCAAGCTCGGGGACGAGCTATTGATAGACAATTTGCTCGAAGCCATCAAGAGCAGCGACACGGTTAAAATAGTTGATAGAACCAGCTCATTTGGGTTTGTTGGAAGGTTAAATCTTTCCAGCAGAGACAGAGATATTTTACTTTCGGCTGGCCTTTTGAATTACACGCGTGAAAAAAACAAATGAATGAAAAGACTATAGCCGTTTTCGGCACCGGCAGAGCTAAACCCGGCGATTCGGCCTATACATTAGCATACCAGACGGGCAAGATTCTGGCGCAATCGGGTTTTGTCGTTGCCAACGGTGGATACGGCGGGACAATGGAAGCCGCAGCCAAAGGTGCAGCCGAGGTCGGCGGAAAAATCATCGGCGTTACCTGCTCGGCATTCAAAAGCAGCACAGCCAACGAATATACAACTCGCACAATTGTTACCGCGTCTCTCGATGAACGGCTTGATACACTGATAAAACTGGGGCAGGCGTACGTGGTACTGTCCGGTGGAACAGGAACACTGCTTGAATTGGCTAAAGTCTGGGAATTGAAAAACAAAGGCTTTCTCGAAGCAGACAAACCGATTATACTTGTAGGAGGTTTTTGGAAGCCTTTGGTGGATTTGGTTGCAATGGACGACCCTGACAGCGGTCGGCACCTAAAGCTGGCAGACAACCCCGAAGAAGTTATCGAATTGATTGTCGAAGACCGACGGTGAAAACACGGGGCTTGAAAATTAACATGAATAAGAAATCTACATATTTAATTCTGGTTATCTTTATAAATACTGCCTCGGTAATGTTGGTGCTTGGTGTGGGCACGAAAGGCACAACTTCTTCCACCCAGCGAGCCTTTACCCTGCCGGATGGTTTTATGCTGAGGGGTGTTAATGGCAAATTGACGAGGAAAGATAGCAATGACGTATGGTTCTTTGAATTTGATTCGGCGGTTATCGACAGTAGTAGCAAAGCCGGTGCCGTAGTAAAATTAGAGCTGCTGCCGTCTTCAACTTTAGAGAAGATGATTATCGATGCGAATGACAGCTCTGCTGCGGATTACAGGCTCGCAGCCAGGATTACAAAATATAAGAACAGGAACTTTGTCTTTCCGTTCAGTTTTTTGCCGCTAAGCGTAATCAAAGATATTCCTTCCGAAAATTCACAACAAGCTCAGCCTGAAGCTCAATCCATCCAGCAGGAAGTTGAGGAACCAAGCAATTGGCTGGGTATACCGAAAGAGATACTGGAAAAAATCAAAATCGGGTCAAGCTCGCCTTCAACGGACCGCGGGCAGTCTGGGAGAACCGTCCGTGTAATTGCTAACAAGCAGACACAAATTAAGCAAAATTATGTTTTAGTGAATAGAACTGGTTTTTTGATAAAACAAGCCGATGGTAATATGGTTTTCAGGCTCAATGCTCTTGGCCGAAGCGCCGGAAGTACCGGTGATACATTTCGGCTTCTGTCATGTCAGGCCTTGGAGCTTGCGGAGCGGCTGCAATCCGCCATGCCGGATCAGGTTCACTTCAAAATAGCAGGAATTGTTACCGAATATCGGGGCGAAAAATTTTTATTATTGCACAGGGCGATAAGAGTATACAACTACGGCAACTTCGGAAGATAATGAAAACTTCCGATTTTCGATTGCCAAATTACGATTGAAAATCGTAAATCGAAAATTGGAAATCTCAAATTGGAAAGGCCAACCATGTCCCACGAACTCGACCAAATCCTCATTTCATGGAGTCAGGCTGATTCCAGTGAACAAATGCTGGCATTGCGAACGGCGCTCATAAATGCCGCGATATTTGAGCCCTATAGTGAAAATGGGAAATTGGTAATTGACATTATTTCCGATGTGGCGATAGGGGGTGACAATGCTTTAGTAAATTATACGGAAAGGTTTGATAAGGTCAAACTCACACCTGCACAATTTAAGATTCCGCCGAAAGATTTGGAGGGGGCGCATCGGGAGATGGACAGGAATCTCCTGGCATCGATTCGTAAAGCGATTGAGAATATTAGAAAATATCAATCGCGAGTCTTCATCGGCAATATGTTTAAACAGAGCGCATGTGATACAGGGACTGGAATAAAATACACACCCATAAAACGGGTTGGTATTTGTGTGCCGGGCGCATCAGCTCCGTTGCCTTCGACTGTAATGATGACCGTTGTTCCTGCTCAGATAGCGGGCGTCGAGGAAATAGCGGTGGTTTCTCCGCCGAGATACAATGGTAGTATCCACCCGGTAATCCTTGCCGTATGCCATGAACTGGGCATAACCGAAGTCTATCGTATTGGCGGAGTGCAAGCTGTAACTGCTCTGGCATGTGGAACAAAAACTATCCCCAAAGTTGATAAGATTGTGGGACCGGGCAATCAATGGGTACAGACGGCCAAAAAAATGGTTTCGGGTATTGTTGGTATTGATTCTATAGCTGGGCCAAGCGAAGTATTAATCATCGCCAATGATAAAGCAAATCCTGCCTGGGTCGCAGCGGATATGCTGAGCCAGGCAGAGCATGCGCCGGGGGGTGCCGTCGTTTTTACAGATTCACAAAAGTTTGCAGAAAAGGTTCTTGGTGAGCTTAAACAGCAGATAGTGCAGTTAGATAGAGCTAACGAAACGATTGACTGCCTGAAAAAGTTCGGCAAAATTGTTGTTTTCAAAATTATAGATGAAGCTGTTAAATGGGCAAACTATTTCGCCGCAGAGCATCTGCAGATTCAATGCGGTGATGAAAGTAAAGCAATCGCAGAAAAAATCGAAAATGCCGGGGCAATATTTATCGGAGATTATAGTCCGGTTGCCGTTGGAGATTACTGGGCGGGGCCGAGTCATACGCTACCGACAGGAACCAGCGCAAGATTCTCCAGCGCGCTTACGAGCAATGACTTCATAAAATCCATAAGTATAATCGAATACGACAAACAAAAGTTAGCAGCAAGTGCCGATGATATTATCCGCTTAGCCGAAGTTGAAGGCCTCGACGCCCACGCAAAAAGTATAAAAATCCGACAGAAGAACGGCGGGTAAATTCGACAACAAAGCTAACTCCTCAAACTTCCCAATTGAGTTTTTCTTGATACATCCAGTAAAAGCGTCCCAGCAAATGAGCGACAACCAGTGCGAGGTAGATCTGCCCGCTATAGATGAAAAAATCCAAAACACGAGCAAACCAATTATCAAGTTGGATTTTGTTTACAGCATAGATGACCAGAGCAACCGCGCCCAGCATTAAAACCAATCCGCAATATTGGAAAAATGTGATGAATATAGACCTGATTAGCAAGATTGGGTTGAGAGCAGAATCGGACTTAAACATAACAACAGCTAATAGTCCCATCGGGAAAAAGGAAATGCCATAGGCCAAGAGAACCCAGAAAATGGTATCTATTTTGTTAAAATAGAGAAAGTAAAAACCCAGAGGACCCCAAAAAACAAGATAACAGCCAGCTAACTGTAGCGTTTGCCAGAACATCTCACCTATTTCAACTATGGCAAAGGCTTCTGGTGCTCGTGTCCCGCCGAAGGCGCTATCACGGACACATTCAGCAAGGTACCAACACATATACAAGCTGATCAGAGTATTTATAATTATACCTGGAATTTCCAAAATCACAGCAAATGGGCCAAGCAACAATCCCATGATACGGAATAATAATGGTACTATTATGAAAATCCCAAGATTTGTCAGGCCAGGTGTGCTTGTTGGATATAGGAATATGTCGACAATCCAGGGGAGCTTTCGTTTGTCGGCAAGTTCGGTTTCGGTCGTTTCTATTCCTTCCTCAACTTTATACTGGTTCATGGATTCATCTTGAACTCTTTCTTTCTGTGGAACATCCAAAATGTTTAAATCGTAAGCAGAGTTTATTGAGCTAACTTTCAGATCTCCGGAATCTTTTTGCTGTACGCTTGAGCTTGGCGTTTGTATTTCTGGCACAACAACTATGCTTTTACACTTTGGGCATCTGCCTTTTTTGCCAGCGCTGGTATCGGAGACTTTGAATCTCTGCCCACAGTTTTCGCAGTGGAATTTAATCATGAACGTTCCTGTCTATCAAATTATATCCCCCAGCCAAGTTTGTCTTTGTGCCACCAGTAAAACCAGCCTACTCGATGCGCCAGGACAAAGACCAGATAGATTTTAACAGCTTGTGTTAGAATATCCCAAAGGGGCAATTTTGGTAAAACTGCTGCGATAAACCCGCCGACAACGAAAAAGAAAAGAACAAGCCCACAGTACGGTAAAAATGTTTTGATTATAGACCAGATTATTGAAATCGGATTTAACGCATCGAATGAATCAAACATAACTCCTCTCAAGAAGGTCATCGGCAAAAAGAATGTTCCGAAAGCCGACAGCAGCCAGAACCACGAATCAGTTTGGTTTTTGAAAACATAATATACAGCAGCAGGCCAGAAGCAAACAGCAACGCAGCCTATCAGAAGAATCGCCTGTGATGCGAGGTCGCCTATGTCGAATGTGCTGGATATTGGGATGTCGGGTGCGCGCCTGCGGCCTTTAGTGCTGTTAAATATGCACAGCGCAATGTAATACAATACATAACTATAAAAGACTATATAAAAAGGCACAGTCAAATATCTCATAATGTAGCCGGTGCCTTCCATCAAATATGGCCCTAAAAATATCGACAAAAGCCTGACAAAAAATGAGACTAGTATTGGCGCAAGTAAAAAAACTACAAGGTGTATCATGCCGGATGCACTTATCGGGTAGAGGAAGGCATCGATAAGCGGGGGTAGTTTACATTCATCTGCTAACGGAGGCTCTTCTTCTAAAATTTTCATTTCGTTCCCTCCGTTGTTTTAAGTCAGGCAAAAGGTGTTTTATTTTGCCAGCTTTTCTTTTATTATTTCCGCGGCTTTGGCCAGCGCTTCCTGGATTTTGCTTGGATTTGTTCCCCCGGCTTGCGCCATTTGTGGACGACCACCGCCTCCGCCATCGACTATCGGCGCAATCGCCTTGACAACATCACCGGCTTTTAAGCCTTTTTTAACGAGGTCGTCTGTCACGCCTGCCAAAAGTGTCACCTTGTCGCCATCTGTGAAACCCAGAACTATAGCTGCGGATTTTGCCTTCTTTTTGAGCATGTCCACAGCCTCTCTGGCTCGTTCGATTGGCGCATTTGATATTTGGCCGACGATTATGTGGGCACTATCAATTTTCTCGCAATTTTGAAGAAGATTTTGAGCTTCAGCCATAGTGTCGGGGCCGGCTGCTGTACCAGCGGTTTTGAGTTCTTTTGAGAGTCTTTTATTCTCAGCAAGCAACTGCTCGACTCTGCTCGTGACGGCATCGGTTGGCACTTTCAGCATTTGGCTAAGCTGATCGACAATGTCACTTCGTTGCTCAAGGTATTGCTCCAGGCCATGTCCCGTTAGTGCGGTAATTCTGCGAACGCCGGCGGAGATGCTTTCTTCTTTGATTATCTTAAAGCCCCCAATAGAACCAAGCCGGTCAACATGGGTGCCGCCGCAAAATTCTTTGCTAAAGGCCTCGGAGACCCCGTTTTCGCTCTCCGCCCCGATACCTACCACCCTAACCTCACTGCCGTATTTTTCCCCGAATAATGCCATTGCGCCGAGCTTTTGTGCCTGCTCTTTAGGTATTACCACCCACCTCACCGGCAAATCCTCAGCTATTTTTTCTCGCACCTTTTGCTCGGCTTCTTTTAGCTCCTCCGGACTCGGAGCCTTCGGATAAGTAAAATCAAATCTCAAATAATCCGGGCCGACAAAACTTCCCTGCTGTGCAACCGTTTTGCCGAGCACTTCCTGTAGTGCCCATTGAAGCAGATGCGTGGCAGTATGATTTTTCTTTATCGAGTCCCTGTCTTTGCTAACAATAGCGGTTACTTTGTCACCGACATTGAAAGCTCCTTCAGCAATTCGGCCTCGATGAATTACACAATTAGCTATCTTTGTAGTGTTTTCAACGATGAACTGTCCACGGTCCGATTTAATTACACCACAGTCACCGGCCTGCCCGCCTGCTTCAGCGTAGAAACAGGTTTTATCAAGAATAACGGCGACTTCATCACCGGCGGTAATTCTCCCCTTGTTTTTAAGGCCTTCCTTATCTATCCAGCCGACTATCAGAGCATCGCAATTATCCATGCGATATTTGTGCATGTCTTCGGTTACAGGCAGCTCGGTGTCGGACAACGTGGATATAAGCGAATCGCTTTTTTGCGCTGCCCTGGCACGCTGTCGTTGCTCCTCCATTAATTCCTCAAATTTGGCTGTATCTACTTTAAGTCCTCGCTCTTTAGCCATGAGCTGTGTAAGGTCAAGCGGAAAGCCGTAGGTGTCGTAAAGCTGGAAAGCATCATCGCCGCTTATGGTTTTTTCAGCGGTTTGTCCCGCTCGCTTTGCAGCATCGGCAAAGATTTCAATGCCTCTATCCAGCGTTCTGCCGAAACTGGCCTCCTCCGATTCGATAACTGTTGAAACGAAATCGGCTCTTTCCCGTACCTCGTCGAATGCATCGCCCATCACATTGATTACGGTGGGCACAAGTTTATAGATGAATGGCTCGTGCATCCCCAGTTCCCTTGCATATCTTGAAGCTCGGCGAAGAATTCGGCGTATGACATATCCCCGCCCTTCATTGGATGGTATCGCCCCATCGGTTATGGCGAAAACCAGCGTGCGGATATGGTCAGCTATGACTCTAAAAGCATTGTCTGTTTTGTTGCCTAATTGTGAAGTGTATTTATGGCTGGTTATGTCACTAACACGGTCGATTATAGGCATAAACAAGTCGGTGTCGTAATTGCTCTTTTTGTTCTGCAATACTGCTGTGACTCTTTCAAGACCCGCACCGGTGTCAACGTATCTGACTCCGAGGGGCAATAATTTGCCGTTATCTGTGCGATTGTACTGGATAAAGACCAGGTTCCATAGTTCTATAAATCGGCTGCAGCCGGCATTGACGGTACAGACATGGCCCGGCACATTTTTTTTGTCGCACATATCGGGACCAAGGTCGATATGGATTTCACTGCATGGCCCGCAGGGGCCGGTGTCACCCATCTCCCAGAAATTATCCTTCCTGCCGAACGCCAGAACTCTCTCGGTTGAGATCAGTGTCGCTTTAGTCCAAATTTTGGCTGCTTCATTATCTTTCGGCAGTCCATCTGTATTGTCACCAGCGAAAACCGTTGCCCAGAGACGGCTCGGCTCGATACCCCAAACTTTGGTAAGAAGCTCCCAGGCCCATTCGATCGCTTCAGCTTTGAAGTAGTCATCAAACGACCAGTTTCCCAGCATCTCGAAAAAGGTATGGTGGTAGGTATCCATGCCTACTTCTTCAAGGTCGTTGTGTTTGCCACTGACCCGCAGGCACTTCTGGCTGTTTGCCGCCCGTCGGATTGATGGTGATACTAATCCGAGAAAAATATCCTTGAACTGATTCATTCCAGCGTTGGCAAAAAGCAGGGTCTCATCACCTATCGGCACTATAGGCGAGCTGGGGACATATTCATGGCCTTTGCTTTTGAAGAAATCTATAAAACCGCTTCTAATCTGTGCTGCACTAAGAATTTTATGTTTCATTTATTTCTTCTCGGCTACTTATGGTTTTTTTCTTTGTGTCTTTTTGATAATCAACTATCGGTATCTCCGGGTCCCTTAGGGATGCCATTCCTTTGGCGGCAAGGATTTTATTTTTTATTTCCTCTCGCAGGTCTTTATTG
>CAZVUF010000021.1:0-11898 GCA_964629355.1 uncultured Pirellulales bacterium
CCGCGTTCACCATCGTAGAGCTGCTGACTGTTATGAGCATCATCGTGATTCTTATTGGCCTTTTGGTGCCGGCTCTGAACAGAGTAAGGATATATGCTAAAACGGTCAGACAAAAAGCTCAATTCCATAGCATTGAAGCAGCTTTGGAACTTTTCAATAGCGAATTTGACGGATATCCACCATCTGGCGCATTGGATCCAACAAGCCTCCCGTATTGTGGTGCAATGAAACTATGCGAAGCTATGATGGGCTGGGATTTGCTGGGCTACCATTCAAATTCTGTTTTTAGAAGAGATGGCAGAGATGCTGCTGATACAAGACTTCTATACGACCCAACAGATTTAGCATCAAGAAAAGGACCGTTCCTGCCACTTGAAAGCGCTAATGCATACAAAATAAAAGACATATATGGCGACGGTAAAACATCTCCGTTTCCTGAGGATACTTTTGTTTTATGTGACGTCTATACACGTGATCTACCGGGTGCAAAGAAAATTGGTATGCCCATACTTTATTATAAAGCTGATACTTCTGGTTCTTTACATCTTTATACTGTTGATGGGCAAGAGAACCCTCCATTAGGACCCGATAATAGCGCAGGTAATATTTACAATTACTTTGATAATCAAGAATTAATTGGACTGGGAAAACCTTGGATAAAAAGTGGTACCGGGACTGCACAAAATCAACACGCACTTTTCAACTATAGAAGATTTTACGAAAATACGAAGAATGACAAGATCACTACTCCACCGGCCAGACCTTATAGAGCTGATTCTTATATTTTGATTTCAGCAGGTTATGATGGTGAATACGGTACGGCTGACGATATATGCAATTTTGACTGGAAATACAGAGATTTACTGTAAAACTAGTGACTGGATATACCGCAGTTTTGAATGCAATTGGTGAATTGTCATTCTAATAATAAATATAAGAGAGGATAGCTGTGAAGTATAAAAAATCAGCCTTTACAATGGTCGAGCTATTAACGGTTATAGCGATAATAGCAATACTGGTTGCGTTGCTCGTTCCGTCTCTAAATACAGTGCGCCGTATCGCTAAGGAAGCCAAGCAAAAATCGCAGATTGCAACCATTGAGCTAGCTCTTGAGACGTTTAAGAACGATTATGGTGATTATCCACCATCGGACTGGTGGGCACCTCCCCCAGCTCCCACCGGTCCCCAAGACTACTGTGGTGCACAAAAACTTACCGAAGCTCTGGTAGGCTGGGACTTGCGCGGCTTCCATCCGGATTCGGATTTCAGAGCAACAGGGCGCAATGATAAAGGAGTTTATATATACGACCCAGATAACGCAGTTTTTCTTGAACAGAGGAAAGGCCCTTATCTGGAGCTTGCAACTGCAAATATCTTCAGGTTCGGCACGAGCGGAGCAGGCAGATACGACGGGCTTTTTGATTATTCCACTCTTGGTACATCGTGTCTGCTGGCCCGAAATACTTTTGTGATTTGCGATGTATTCGGCGTGAAGCCGGTATCTATTGACGCGAGGTCAAGACCGGTCAATGCCGGGGCTCCGATTCTTTATTACAGGGCAAATACTTCCAGCAAAAATATAGATGCTGCCGCGTACGAAAATCGAATTTATAATTTCAGAGACAATTACCCTATTCTTGCGCTTAGGAGATTGGGGGACTGGAATAAGCCTTTTCAATACCGCATGGTGCACAAACTCGAAGATGTTACGCAGTTCTATGAGTATATAAGAGACCCAAAGGTATCGGGCAGAGCCTGGCCTTATAGACCCGATTCGTACATATTAATTTCAGCGGGGGCAGATGGTCTTTACGGAACAAGTGACGACATTTGCAACTTTGGAAATTAAGCCCCCTGTCCACGCCGTATTTAGCAAGCTGAATTTATGAGAAGTTACGAGCACACTTTCGGGACAACGCTTATTGAGATGGTTATTGTAGTAGCCATCATTGCGCTATTGGTCTCAATGGTAGTTGGTATCGCCTCTCGCATTGATAAACGTTCAAAGGAAAAGGGATTGAATAATATTTTTACGCTGCTGGGAAGTGCACTGCAGGAATATTACGAATACACCGATAACTTTCCCGAACAGCCTGAAAAGAATTTTACAAATGCTGCAGTTCATTCGGAGCTTCTTTTAGCAGAACTTCGCTCGATACCAAGCTCTCGTAAGGTTCTGGAACAAATCAATGATTTGTTTTTGAAAAACAAAGCAGGTGCCAGTGACACCTCACCGGAAATTTACGATCCATGGGGTACAGTTCTGGACTACAGATACGTCCAGGGCGAAACTTTTCCGGAACTGATATCTGCTGGACCGGACAAAGTTTTTGGTACAGCGGATGATATAAGCAGCATATAAAAGAAGACAGAAAACAGATGGCAGAATGGAGGATGTGAAAAGTCGAAAAAGGAAGCCATACCAACCATAGGTTGGCTTGCGATGATAATGCAGTGAACTATGAAACGTAAACAAAAAACTAAGTCTGGGCTTACGTTAACCGAGATGACGGTTGTCATAGCAGTCATAGTGCTGCTTGTCAGCCTGGGACTGCCGGCTGTGCGTGCGTTTTTTAACTCTTTTGAGTCCGGAAGCAGTGCAATGAGCACAATAAGTGCGGCTTTGGCTTCAGCTCGTGCCATCGCCGCGAAAAATCAAAGATATGCAGGCATCCGATTCCAAAATACCTGCCGAACCCAAAATCTACTTGAAGCTTCTCAATATATGATTTTTATTATGCAGGACCCGGATATGATGGCTCATGGTTTTCGAGCGGTCCAGGGAATTAAAGCCATCAAGCTGCCTGATTCCATCGGCGTAATGGACTTAACGATTGTCACCAACCGCAACATTATAAATCCAACAAATTCAGTTGAGATGCGGCTCGACGCCCCGACACTTACCGATCAACAAAGGGACGGCCTTATAGATGAAGATCGCGAACTTACAGACACAACGACATTTTCCATAATTTTTTCACCAAGCGGAAAATTAATAATACATGGAATCAGAGTGAGAAACAAAGACGGATATCCGGACACAGCCGCTAATACGCGGATTAGTAACGATGATGTTTTCAACAAGAAAGCACAAGTAGATACTGGAATTGGATTATTTTATCAGGATGATTATTTCAGCGCCTCTGGTAGCTCTTATCCCGACCTCGGCCTGGGGCCGGAGCAGAGCCGAAGCAGTTTTGTTATCTTCGATAAGTGCAAATTAATGCAAGCTTATAAAAAACGCAAAGCCTGGACGGACTGTTTGGTCAAACTAATCGGCCAGGTGATTTATATTAATCCTTATACGGGAACGATAATTTCGCCTGATTAATATATTTATGAAAAAAAAGCAACGATATATAGGTTTCTCCCTCATCGAGATATTGCTGGCTGTCGGCACCCTCAGTATCGGGCTGCTTTTTATCGCCGGCACATTCATGACAGGCATCTATTTCTCGACAATAGCTACCGAACAAACTACTGCAGCGGTAGCTGCTGACGAGGCCTATGCAAAAATAAATCTATATGGCGTTAATCCAACGAATTTGGCATCCGACCGATTAGAATCTTTCGAAGAGTTGAGCTCCATCGACCCAAACGAGTTTGCATATCCGTCAACTGATACAAACACCTCAGAAAAGCAGTATTACTGGTCCGCTCTTTGCAGACGCACAGACCCGGACTCTAATAGCCGGCTTGTGCAAACAACAGTTTTTGTTACAAGGAAGACGAGCAGCTCAGCCTCATATCGTGGCGGAGCAGGAAGACCCATTCCGATGAAGGTTAGTATCTCAGGCATTACCGGTCAAGGCCGGCTTACCATAACAGAGACCGACAAAATGACGTGGATTAATGACGGTTATACTATAGTAGATGATAAAACCGGCCAGATTTATCGAGTAATTGAACGAGAGCCTGAGCCACCTGACCGGATTAGACTCGACCGTCCCTGGCAGGGGGAGCAAACCGGCTGGGTCTGGGTTGTTCCGCCACCTGCCAACGGAGGCAAAAATCCCAATTTAGCAGTCTATCAAAAGGTAATCAGATTCTAACAGAGTTTTTAGTTCATCGTTCATTGTTCATAGATAGTTACCAGACGATGAACTTTAGCCTTTAGTTTATATTAGATGGAAAAGGTAAAATACGAAATACGAGTCACAAGTCACGAGCCACGTTTCGGAAAAGCTTTTACTTTAATCGAGCTTGTGGTAGCTATTGGGATTCTGGCTATGATTCTATCCTTTGCGAGCGTGATCTTCAGAGTCAGTATAGATTCTCATCGCACGGCCGTCGCAAATGCAGAAATTATGCAAAAGCTGCGGGCTATTATTGACCAATTAAATGCTGATTTTAAAGGTCTTCGCAAGGATGGGGAGATTTTTGTAACTTGGGTAGCAGTACAGACCGACCCTTGTAATCCTAATTCATACGAGAGACTAGATCGGATAATGTTCTTTTCAGATGGTGACTTTCAATCTTATCAGACCAATCCAATGGTTCGAGGTAATGTTGCGAGAATCTGCTACATGCTTGCAAAGAAAGAAGGTATTAAGGCTGAGAGACAGCAAAGAGAGAAACGAATATTAGCAAGGACACAGCATATACTGATGGTGGACAATCTTCAAAATTCTAATTCTATTGACCTTAATACTTTTACGGGCACTGACCAGCAGTGGTTCTACTGGAACAACCGGCTCGAATATGACAAGCTCATGTTGAACGAATGGAAGAATGTCCATTGGGCTGCTAAGCAAAATATGTTGTCTGTCATAACCGATGTTAAAGTCGATAGTCCCCGTGTCAGTGAAACAGTCTGGGGGGCGAATGTTAACCCGGCAGAGCCGGATTCTATTCATATGCTTTTGTGTGAAGGAGTGGGGGAATTTAAGGTTCAGGGCTGGTCAGATTCTCAGCAGCGATGGATTCCTGAGGTTGACCCGGATGGTGATGGAGATTTGGTAGATTCACATTTCTTTTTGCCAGGTTTTGATAGGGTTCCAGGAGTATTGTATCCTTATCGAGCGGGGCTTCTTCCTGATCCAAATAGTAATTTTGTTCAAATAAATCACATTAGTTATTCAGGACAACAGGTTAACGAAGCGAATTTTTATTCGATTCCTGGGCTTGGACGGGCGCTGAAATTTACCTTCACGTTATATGACTCGAAGGGCATTATAAAAAAAGGAAGAACTTTTACACATATTGTTTATTTAGATTAGTTCATTGTTGTTTGAAATGAGAAGAAAATCCGAGTCACAATTCACGAATCACGAGCCACGAAAAAAAGTTGGTTCAGCCCTTATTCTAACTGTGGTTTTAACCAGTCTGCTGGCTATTGTCGGCGTGCTATTCGTTATGATGTCCCGGGTTGACAAAATAGCAACGTCTGCTGTTTCAGAGAGCAGGGAGTTAAACTTTGCTGTTGATACAATCGTCGCTAAAATTTCGGAAGAACTGATTTTGGATGTCCCTGGCGTAGATAAGGCGGAATACTATGACTATCCGGGTTCGCAGGATAAATGGCTGGCAGGTCTTGAGCCTCATAGTTCAGGCGGAAACTATTACTGGCGGCAAATAAGCGATGTTACAGGTTATCTGGCAGGCTATACCACAGACATTCAGGCGAAGGTTTTGCCTGAATATGCGCCGATACTTATAACCGATTTCAACCAGCCGGTTGCCGATGCCGATGCTGATGGTGATGGCGTGGGTGATTCAAAATGGTTCAAATTTGACGACATAACTTCCAGCAAGGGCAAACCCATTTACGCTGCTGTAAGAATTATAGACAACGGTGGAATGTTGAATGTCAATACAGCTTATAAGTTCGACCCCCGCAGCAGCCGTGAAATGGTGGACGGCACAAGCCAATTGCAAATAAATCTTATGGCTTTGGCTGATCGTCCAGGATATCCTTCCACAGCAAGTGACGAAACGGACTTACTTAAAGCAAGAGCAAATTACGGTAGCGGCATCGACTATCTGGATTTGAATAGATATAAGCGGGATGTTATTTGGCGTTATAATGAGCCAAATGGACTTTATACCCCGTTTGATATCTCCGATGAGCTTGAGCTTCGATACCGATTCCTGCTGAATAATACTGCGATAGATACAAGACTTGAAGAATGGGGTGTTGAGTTCAGAAGAAATACTTTATCCACACCTGTAACAACCGGCGGGCAAGAATTGGATAACTGGTTCAAAAGAGCATACGATGCCGGCGGCGTTGACCCGAACTACACATATCGTCACATTGCTACCATCTATAACATGGATCGAATCATTGACCCGAACGGCACCAAGATGATCAATATAAATACCGCCCCATTGGACAAAATATACAATGCGTTGCTCAACGGCATCGCTTCTGCCAATCGCGAGGAAATTGCAGCTCAGTTAGCGGTTAATATAGTTGATTTTCGCGATTCAGATACGAGTGTCACTGCTTTGCCCTCAGGCTCCCGAACCTATTATGGCGCCGAGGTACAACCGTTTATAAGTGAGATTGCTTTCAGAGTCAGCGATACTAATCCTGCTAATCCGGCTAACAATTATTTTGCGATTGAGCTTTATAATCCTTTTAATATAGACATTCCGCTGGGAGATTTTAGGCTGGAGCTTCGGCTGGGCAGTAATGTCGTCAGTACCATAAACCTCACGAATTGCGCGATAGCTGCCAACAGCAGATTTGTAATAACCAATAGCTCTGCCGCTTCCAGCGTATTTGGTGTTGTGGACTTGATATCAATAGGGGGCGGTAAAGAAGACGATAATTTAGTGCTCGCAAAATATATTCCTGTACTCGGAAGCGACCCGCCGGTATACGCATTAAGTGAGAAATTTGATGTTTATCTTCTCCGAACTGTATACGAATATGCAGTAAGAGGGACCGGAATAAATCTTTATCTTGACCAACAGAAAACCGAAGATGCCTGGTTCACCTGGAATAGCGTCAAGGGAACATCGCGGTTTTATTGCAGGTCAGACATCAACTGGAATATAATATATCAAGAATTACAATCCACCGGTAATACGCTGGGCGTGCCAAACATGTTAGCGGCAAACAGAAAGAACTACAATCTTGAAAATTCCAGAGAGCCTTTCGTCACAATTGGTGACATCACCAAGGTTCTTACTGTCGGGCCGAGCATCGATCCAAATGATATGATTGGCATGCGATTCGCAGCAGAACCAAACGAGGAATTTATTCGACCCGATTTAAAGAATCCTGCCTTTGCCAATATTTTCCAGTATCTGACCGTCATTGACCCGGGAACATTCGGCCTGGGGACGAATGAGACGAGAATAAGAGGGCGGATAAACATCAATACCGCTCCCTGGTTTGTGATAGCACAATTGCCCTGGATGAGACCTGATATCGCTCGGGCTATTGTTGCATATCGAGACACAACTACAGCACAAGGCTTAAAAAGTATCAGCCAACTGATGCAGGTCGCCCAGATGGTTTACTATGCAGTCGAGCTGGCTGATTTAACCACTTTTCCCGACCTGACGCCGAACGACGGTGCAGGGCAGGATTTTGAGGAGCGGGATGTGATTTTCTCTCGCATCAGCGACCTTGTTACTGTACGAAGTGATGTTTTCACCGCCTATATACTTGTTCGCATTGGCCTCGACGGGCCACAGAAAAGAGTTTTAGCACTACTTGACAGAAGTAACGTCAATTCCAGTACCGACAGAGTACGAGTCGTCGCATTGCAACCAGTTTCAGACCCAAGGTAAGGGATTTACGATTGTCGATTGTCGAATTGTGATTTTTCAGTTCATCTATTATTTTTAGCAGTCTTACGTGATGCAGCTATAATGGCGGTCAACTCATTAGCTTCTTTAAGCAATTCTGCTACTGCGTTGGGTTCCACAACCTTGGCCGCAACAAGCATTTCCAGCCAATAGGCTGATTCATCTGCTTCTTCCTCAACAATACCCAATTTTGAAATAAAATCTGCTTTTGATCTGCCTCTGCAGGCAGCTCGGTAATTGGCACCTACAGATGTGGCACAATTTAATAATTGATTACCGATAATAATTGCAGTGCGGGTTTGGGGAAGAGATTCCACTAAGCGAATTACACGCAAAGCGAACTGCTGCGTTCTTTTCTTCAGCTCATCTGGTATCACAATGTCAATCGGAAATTGAAAATTGAAAATCGCAAATCATTTTAGAAGTTCCACAATTTGGGCATGTACCTTCTTATTGGCTATTACCGTTTGGAATTTGGCGCCATCGTAGCTATCCAGGTCAACAGGAAAGATTTTCTCACCTTGCCAATTACTGACTAAAGCCCCGGCAGCTTCTGCAATCACGGCACCTGCAGCTATATCCCATAGCTTGGGAGTATTGACGATTGTAGCGATAAGGCCGCCTTTTGCCACGTATGCTATCTGAAGGGCGGTCGTACCCAGATTGCGGAACCTTGTTCGCTGAATAATATCGCAGGCCCAGGCCGGTACGCCGCCGAAACTCTCGAAATGACTATCCAGCCCGATGCTCGAGAATTGGGTTATGTCCTCTTCGCCAGCCATGATTCGTCTGCCATTTAATTGTGCCTCTCCGTCTTTAACGGCGGTGTACGTCGATTCAGTAGCGGGATCGAAAATTACTCCGACTATCGGCTCGCCTTCGTAAACAGCCGCAACACAGACTGCAAACAGGAGCACCTGGTGTGCGTAATTGTTCGTTCCGTCTATGGGGTCTATTACCCACCAGATTGCCTGGTCTCCGCGAGGTGGCTGCTTGAATATCCTGCCTTGCTCGCCCTCTTCAGCGATGAAGCCGTGGTCCGGATAGTTTTCCTTGATTCTATCGATGATTATCTTTTGACATCGGATATCAGCCTGGGTTACTAACTCAGCGGCGTTTTTCTCCGAAACCTTGGTGTAGTTGATTTCTTCCATCGCCCGTTGGCCGGCCAGCCGAGCCGCTACAAGGGCGGTTTCCAGCATCGCACTCAAATCTCTCTGTTCTAATACCATTTTTGGAAAGCGTCCTTTACCTTGACATAATTATTAGACTATTTTATTCTAACGCAGTTATGCAGGCAAGCCAACAGCTAAATAAGCCGAAATTTTTCTGCCGGGCTTCGTTTCATCAGCGGATTGTCGCTTTAGTTGTTTTCTTGGCAATAGCTTCTTCATTTGGATTAGCCGCTCTGGCGGCAACAGGCAGATTTGATATAGGATTCTGGCTTGGTCCCTGCGGATTCAAACAAAGATACGGCCTGCCCTGTCCAACCTGTGGAATGACGACCTCGGCGCTGGCCTTTTCGCGAGGTAAGATTTTCGAGTCGTTTTATATTCAGCCGGCAGGAGCTCTATTGTGCTGTGTATTAGTTGTCGTTGCATTTTTAGCTTTATTTACGGTGGTTTTTGGAGTATATTTTCGCTTTATAAAACGCTTTTTTGCAGAAGTGAAGATAAGGCACCTCATTGTTGCCTTGTTAGTTATTATTGCCGCCGGCTGGGCGGTAACGTTGGCTCGTGCACTGGCAGCTAATACAAATAGTTGAACAAATGAATAAAGAAAGGATGTTGGAGTCTCAATATGATTAAAGTTCTTATCACTGACAAACTTGCACAGGAAGGTATTGATTTGCTCAATTCAACAGATGGGGTCGAGGCCGTTGTTAAAACCGGTATCAGCGAGGATGAGCTTGCCAAGATTATCGGTGAACATGACGGCTTAATCATCCGAAGCGGCACTAAAGTTACCGCTAAGGTCCTGGCTAAACCCGGCAAACTGAAGGGTATCGCGCGGGCCGGCGTCGGCGTAGATAATGTCGATGTCCCCGAAGCAACCAGAAAAGGAATCTTAGTTATGAATACCCCAGGCGGTAATACCCTCAGTGCCGCTGAACATACGATGGCCTTAATTCTTGCGATGAGCCGACAGGTTGTCCCAGCCTGCAATAGCTTAAAAGCCGGGGCCTGGGACAGAAAAAAATATATGGGTAACCAGTTGAACAACAAAGTCCTCGGCTTGTTAGGACTCGGCAGAATCGGTATGGCTGTGGCTCAAATGGCAAAAGGTTTCAATATGAAAATATTAGGATACGACCCACTGGCTGCACCTACCGAGGCGGAAAAACTCGGCGTCGAAATAACCACCGACCTCGAAAGGATATTTAAAGAAGCCGACTACATCAGCGTCCATGTGCCGAAGAATCCACAGACGCTGAACATGATTGACGCCGAGCAAATTAAAATGATGAAGCCAACCGTGCGGCTGATTAACTGCGCCCGGGGAGGAATCATCAATGAAGATTCGCTGTACAAAGCCCTTGCCGAAAAGCGCATTGCAGGTGCAGCTCTGGATGTCTTCTCCAAAGAGCCGCCTGAAAATGCACGCTTTTCTGAGCTTGAAAACTGCCTGGTTACGCCTCACTTGGGTGCCAGCACGGAAGAAGCCCAGGTCGAGGTCGCAATCGAAGCAGCTCAGATCCTTGTTGATGCAATCAAGGGCGGTCCCGTCAGAAACGCCGTTAACGCCCCATCTATGGCAGGCGCTATGCCGCCAATTCTGAGCCAGTATGCCAAACTCGCTCGGCGGATCGGTTCACTTCTCAGCACTATTACACCCGGCCACATCAAGAGTGTTGAAGTTCAATATCGCGGCTCAATCGCCGAAATGGCCATCGAAACTGTGACGCTTTATTTTGCAATAGGCCTGCTCCAGAGGCACTTTGATATGCCGTTGAATATTGTTAATGTCCCTGTCCTGGCCAAAGAACGCGGCATCAGTATCGATGAGACGAAAAACGCCGAGGCCAAGGATGTTGCCTCAAGCTTCAGCGCCAAGGTTGTTACAGATAAAATCACAGGTACAGTGACCGGCTCGGTCTTCGGTGAAAAACTGCTGCGTATTATCGAAATCGACGGCTTCAACATAGAAATGACTCCGCAGGGACCGGTACTAATCATCTTTAACGATGACAAGCCCGGTGTCATCGGCGCCGTGGGAACAGTCTGCGGCAGACATAATATCAATATCTGCACTATGGGCGTGGGACAAAAGCCGGCAGAGCAAAAAGCAGCTTTGGCTGTTAGTCTCGATAAGGAACCTGATGCAGAGACAATCGAAGAGATCGGCAATCTCGATTTCGTGAATGAAATTTATGTCTGCAACCTGGATTGATTCTTCTTACGCGATTCTTTTAGCTCATTGGCAGACAAAGAACAGGTCTTCGTTATGGCTGAGCAACTGATAATCAGCATCAGTGGAGTCAGAGGCATTGTTGGTACAAATCTTACTCCATCAATCGCCGCAGAGTATGGCTGCGCCTTTGGTGCGTTTCTAAAAGAAGGACATTTCGGGTCACAAGCTGCTTGTTATGGGTCACGATTATCCGTTTGCATCGGCTGTGACTCTCGAACAAGCGGCCAAATGTTGAAATCCGCTGTGTCGGCAGGATTGTGCGCCGTTGGAATCGACGTGGTTGATTTGGGGCTGGTAACCACACCCACCTTAGGTGTGATGATAAAAGAACTTCAACGCTGCGGTGGAGTGGTTATTACTGCTTCGCACAATCCAATCCAGTACAATGGTATAAAATTACAGCTTGATAACGGTATCGCTCCACCGGCCAATGATGCAGAGCAAATCAGGCAATATTTCCTCGATAAGCGATTCACTCTTGTTGATTCCACTAATTGTGGTAAAGTAACTTCAAACGACCAGACTGACAGCGTCCACATCTCCAAAGTCCTGGCGATTGTTGATAAACAAGCAATCACTGCAAGAAAATTCAAAGTCGCCCTGGACAGTGTTAACGGAGCAGGCGGGCGAATCACCAAAAAGCTGCTTGCAGAGCTGGGCTGTGAAACTATCGCTATAAATGATGAGCCGACCGGACTGTTCGCTCATACCCCTGAGCCTACT
>CAZVUF010000021.1:11998-16072 GCA_964629355.1 uncultured Pirellulales bacterium
TTCGCTCATACCCCTGAGCCTACTGTTGAAAACGTGAAAGAGCTTTGTGAAGTAGTTAAAGCAAGCAGAGCCGATATCGGCTTTGCTCAAGACCCCGATGCCGATAGATTGGCGATTGTTGACGAAACCGGCAAATACATTGGCGAAGAATACACGTTAGCCTTGGCAGCAAAATATATGTTCAGCCACAAAACCGGCAAAGCGGTAACCAATCTATCTACTTCAAGAATGATCGACGAAATCGCATCAGAAGCTGATGGCCAAGTCGTCCGTACCGCTGTTGGTGAAGCCAACGTGGCTCAAGCCATGCTCGAACACAACTGCATTATCGGAGGCGAAGGCAACGGAGGTGTGATTGATTTGCGAGTAAGCCCGGTCCGTGACAGCCTTGTCGGCATCGTTCTGATACTGCAACTGATGGCTGAAACCCGAAAGACCGTAAGCCAGCTTGTAAACAAAATCGGCACTTATTATATGAGCAAAGATAAGGTCGCCGCAGACCGGACACAGGCACAGCAAATCATAGACTTGGCAAAAGAGACTTTCACCGAAGCGAAGCTCAACATAACCGATGGCTGCCGGTTTGATTTTGAAGATGGCTGGCTGCACCTGCGACCCAGCAATACGGAGCCTGTGATGAGGATTATAGTTGAGGCAACAGACCAGCGTACGGCACAAAAGTATATCGACGTCGTTTCAAAAATACGTGAGCAAGTTTTAGGTTAAAACGGAATGAATAACCGCAAGCGAGAGACGGTGAATAGGCATATCAGATCCATTACGTATATTGGCGCTATAATAAATTTTCTTCTCTCTGTCGTCAAGGTCGTAATTGGTTACTTGGCCGGTTCGCTTGCGCTGATCGCTGACGGGATACATTCGCTTTCGGATTTAACCACTGACGCGGTTGTGCTGGTTGGCTTGTGGCTCGGCTCGAGAGAAGCCGACCGAAGTCATCCTTACGGTCATGGTCGTGCTGAGACTTTCGCCGGTGGTTCAATCGCAGTCATTCTGATTCTCGTCGGCGGGGCAATGATTTACTATGCCACGATTGCAATAGCTAAAGATGAAACGAATGTCCCCCGCGTTGCAGTTCTCATAGCTGCTGTAGTTTCCATCGTTTCCAAGGAATGGCTTTATAAAATCACACAAAGAGCTGCTATCGAATCTCACAGCCCGTCACTCTATGCCAATGCCTGGCACCATCGCAGCGACGCTCTTAGTTCGGTTGCAGTAGTCATAGGTTTTATATCATTGTTGTTTGGCTTCGGACATGGAGACCAAGCTGCAGCTATTGCGGTTGGTGTGATGATTGTCTGGGTGGGAGTAAAAATAATCAGCGATGCCTTAAAAGAGTTGACGGAGGGTGCTGTTGATCAAGACACGATTGAGCACGTAAAGCAGATAATCAACGCAAACTCGGCGATACACCAGTGGCATCAGCTCAGGACACGTATGGTAGGCAGAGAAGTGTTTCTCGATGTTCATATTCTTGTCGATCCGAATTTGAACGTAGCTACGGCCCACCAAATATCGGAAAGCCTTGAAAAAAACTTAGACGAACAGTTGGCTCGCCCGGTTAATATCACCGTCCATATTGAACCTGATTTGCCCTCGCTTAGAAGATAAGCGCGAAAGACTTAAAACACAGCGTATTTCCTTTTTTAGGCCTGGTATTATGGCCCCCCTGGTAAAACCGGGGGCAAAATATCTTTCTTTTCTATATTTAGACCTGCTTTCCATGCGTGATTAAAATCTTCAATAATGGCTACCAAAACCTTTGAAATTACGCCTTATATCAAGTAGTATATTTAGTTCTTTTTATTTTGGTGTGACATAGGTGAAAAGCAAAAAACTCAACAGAAAAATACTAATATCGTTGTTTGGCATCATAGCGATTTTTGTGCTTTCAATGCCGGTGCTGGGATTCTATGTCATCAAAAAGAATATTATCGAAAGGGCTCAGGCCAAAGTAAAGAATGACCTGAACACCGCCCGGCTGATATATCAGGATGAAATCGAAATCATCCGTGATGTAATCCGGTTTACCGCTCTGAGATTTTTCGTAAGGGATGCCATCTCAAGTAATGATGTAGATACGCTCAAAAAACAACTGGAGGAGATAAGAAAAGCTGAATCTCTCGATGTGTTGAATCTCACGGATGAAAATGGAAAAGTTCTCGTCAGATCCCGAAACCCCTTGCTGTATGGTGATAACCAGGCGCATGATGAACTGATCAGGCATGTTATATCAGACAAAAAAGGTATTGCTGGGACGGTCATAGTATCGCAGGATGGGCTTATAAAAGAAGGTCAGGACTTGGCTGAACGAGCCTTTATGAAACTTATCCCAACTCCAAAGGCAAAACCGACCTCGGAAACCGAATTAACAACCGGGATGATGATAAAAGCCGCTGCACCTGTTTTTGGATATGACGGCAGCCTGGTCGGCGTTCTATATGGCGGCACTTTACTTAATCGAAACTATGAAATCGTAGATAGAGTAAAACAAACGGTATATCAAAAAATAAAATATAAAGGCAGAGACATCGGCACCGCTACTATCTTTCAGGGCGATGTGCGCATATCCACCAACGTCAGGACGGAAGATGGCAGCCGTGCTATTGCGACGCGCGTGTCCGAAGAGGTTTATGAGCAGGTCCTGACAAAGGGGCTCGACTGGGTGGATAGGGCATTTGTAGTATCCGACTGGTATAAAACCGCCTATGAGCCTATTCGTGATATAAACGGCAGGACAATTGGGATATTGTATGTAGGCACATTAGAAAAGCCATTTACCGATATGGAAAGAAACACTTTTCTCGTCTTTCTAATGATAGTCTTAATTGCAACCCTCCTGGCGTGTGTGCTCTCCGCGATTCCGGCAGGAGCCATATCCAGGCCTGTCACTAACATGCTGCAAGCAACCAAGAAAATCTCAGAAGGGAACCTCGGATACAAAGTGGATGCGCAAACCGGTATTGAGGAGCTTAATATACTCGCGGCCTCCTTCAATGAGATGTCAACCCGGCTCGATGAAAGAGAACAGAATCTTAAAATTGCAAACAAGAAGCTGGCTGAACTGAACAAGACTTATTTGGACCTTGTGAGCTTTGTATCCCATGAGCTTAAAGGAATATTAGCGTCAACAACGGCTAATGCCTATTCGCTGCAGGATGGACTCCTGGGAACAATAAATGATGAACAGAAAAGAGCCATTCATTCTATTACGAGAAACCTGGGCTACTTGGCCGGTACCTTGAGCAGGTTCCTCAATTTGAGCAGAATAGAAAAAGGTGAGCTTGAGCTGCACAGGACTGAGGTATCATTAAGAGAAGATGTGTTTAATCCTTCACTGGAGGCCTTTGCCCGCGAAGCAGCCGAGAAACAGATGGAAATTGTAAATAATCTTCAGCCTCAGCTAAAAGCTAAATGCGACAAAGACCTCATGCTCGTAGTGGCGAATAATCTTGTCGGTAATGCAATTCTGTACGGATTTGACAAAGGAAAAGTGGTATTAAATTCCAAGGAAGTTGGTGAAAAAATCCAGATTGAAGTTTATAATGACTCCAGGCCTGTTACGCCGCAGGAAAAAGAACGGCTTTTCGGAAAATTTTCCAGGCTTGATACTGCTGAGACTAAGCAAGCTAAAGGCACCGGTTTGGGGCTGTTTATCACTAAGGAGATCATCGCCAAACACGGCGGAGAAATCTGGATTGAGCCGAAGGAACAGGGAAACTCATTCATATTTCAGATAGAAAAGGACATTTAATACAAACACAGATAAATACTCCCATTACAGGAGAATATTATGGCTAAGAAAAAGATTGTCTGGGTCGATGACGACGAGGATATTATCACAGCTTTTCAGCCGCATTTTGAAAAGCGGGGCTGGCAGATACTTCCAGCTTCATCCGCCGAGCAGGGCAAAACTCTTATCCAGCAGGAAAAGCCCGACCTTATTATCATGGATATCATAATGGCAGGAGAACATGGATACGCTGCTATTAAAGACCTTAAGAACGAGCCGGGCCTGGCAAATGTGCCCATAGTCATCTATAGCGGAGTAACTCA
>CAZVUF010000021.1:16172-18248 GCA_964629355.1 uncultured Pirellulales bacterium
TATGAATCTCGAAAGTTTTTTCAATCCACAGTCAGTCGCTATAGTTGGCGCTTCTCGCCAGAAGGGCAAAGTCGGGTACGAAATCCTGACTAATATGATAGCCGCCGATTATAAGGGTAAAATATTCCCCATCAATCCGAACACCGACAGCATTGAGGGTTTAAAATGCTATCCAGACCTTGCATCTATTGGTCAGGTTCCTGAACTGGTAATTATTATTGTGCCTGCGAAAATTGTCCCGGTTGTTATGCAACAATGCGCGAAAGCCAAGGTCAAATCAGTCATTATTATCACGGCTGGCTTTAAAGAGGTCGGCAAGGAAGGAAAACTGCTCGAAGAACAAATTATTCAAATTGCAAAACAGGCCAATATCAGGATCATTGGCCCAAATTGTCTCGGCGTGATAGCACCCGCTAATAAATTAAATGCCAGCTTCGCTGGCGTCCTGCCGGCTGAAGGAGTAATAGGCTATGTCTCCCAATCCGGGGCGCTATTAGCGGCGATCCTTGATATGGCCAATGCAAATGATATAGGTTTCAGTAAGCTCGTCAGTATCGGCAACAAAGCAGATATAGATGAGCTGGATGTAATAAAAGCTCTCGGAGAAGACCAGGATACGAAAGTCATTGCCGGCTACCTCGAAAGTATTACTAACGGCAATGAATTTGTAAGACAGGCAGAGCGCATCTCTCATAATACACCAATACTATTGATAAAATCCGGAGCAAGCGAAGCGGGAGCAAAGGCCGCCTCATCCCATACGGGCAGCCTTGCAGGTGGTGAAGTCGCTTACGAATCGGCTTTTGCAAGGGCAGGGATTATCCGCTGTAACTCAATAAAACAGCAGTTTGATTTTGCCCAGGCTTTGGCTTTTCAGCCACTTCCCGCGGGTCCCAGCGTTGCAGTTATAACAAACGCCGGCGGGCCTGGCATTATGGCCGCCGACGCCGTCGAAGCAAAAGGCCTTACCTTCGCAAAGCTAAGTGAGGAAACAGTTAACAAATTATCCGCAAATCTTCCCCCTGCTTCGAACCTATACAACCCTATTGACATTCTGGGCGATGCACTTGCGGACCGCTATGAGTTTGCTCTCGACGTTGTCATCAAAGATCCCAATGTCGATACAGTCCTGACATTGTTGACCCCACAGGCGATGACCGAGGCCGCAGCTACAGCAAAGGCAATCGTCAAAATAGCTCATCAGTATTCAACAAAACCAGTTCTTGCCTGCTTTTTAGGAGCCAAGAAGGTTGAAGAAGGAATAAGGATTCTGCGTGACGGAAAAATACCGTGTTATGATTCTCTGGAAAACGCAGTTGCAACAATCAAGGCGATGGCCGATTATGTTAGATGGCGAAACAGACCCAGGAGAGTTGTGAAGCTCTTTCCGGTCAACCGAAGAAAAGTGGAGAACATTATCGAGAGGCATCTGCGGCGAGGCGACCGCGAGATAGGCGAGACCGATTCAAAAGCGATATTTCAGGCATACGGTTTCAAAACACCCGAAGGCTCAATTGCCAATACTCCTGATCAGGCTGCTAACATAGCCGAGCAGCTCGGCTATCCTGTCGTATTGAAAATCTGGTCTTCGGAGATTGTGCACAAATCCGATGTGGGCGGAGTCAAGCTCGGCTTAAACAGCGCAGAGCAAGTAAGAGATGCGTTCGACCTGATGATGTATCGAATACCAAAAAAGCAGCCGGACGCCAACATTCTCGGCGTGCTCGTGGAGAAGATGTACAAACTCGGAAAAGAAGTTATCCTCGGAATGAATCGCGACCCGCATTTCGGCCCCTTGATGATGTTCGGCATGGGTGGGATAATGGTGGAAGTTATGAAGGACGTCTCTTTCTATCTGGCGCCGCTGACAGCCGAGGAGGCAAAACAAATGCTTATCAGCACTAAAACGTATCAGATTCTAAAAGGCGTTCGCGGCCAGGAAGGCGTCGATATTGATGCAATAGCCGAAGGATTGCAGAGACTTTCACAATTGGTGACGGAGTTTCCGCAGATTCAGGAATTGGATATAAATCCATACATGGTTGGCCCGCCGGGCACAACGCCCATCGCGGTCGA
>CAZVUF010000022.1:0-18229 GCA_964629355.1 uncultured Pirellulales bacterium
TATTCTGTCTTCTGGCTCCTGTATTCTGTCTTCTTTACTTTATATCTGCATGGTACTCCTGCAGTGATTTGACTTCGCCTTGTTTTTTCTTGAAGGCTTCTATGCCCTTCGCAGCAGCGGCTGCAGCAGCGGCGGTAGTAATATAAGGTATCTTGTATTGAATAGCCGATTTACGAATATAAGAGTCATCATATTTACTTTGCTTACCAGTAGGTGTATTGATAATAAGCTGTACTTCTCTATTTTTGATACTATCCACAATATGCGGCCGACCCTCGTGCATCTTCAGAATACCTTCTGATTCCACTCCATTCTTAGATAAAAATAAATGTGTCCCTTCCGTAGCTTTAATCTTAAAACCGAGGTCGCTGAACTTTTTGGCCACGCCGAGCACAGCAGGTTTATCCTTATCCGATATAGTAATCAGAACAGCACCGCTTGAAGGTAACGTTAATTGTGTTGCTTCCTGAGCCTTGTAAAAAGCAAGGCCGAATGAATCCGCCATGCCAAGGACCTCGCCGGTTGAACGCATCTCAGGACCTAATAAAGGATCTACCTCAGGAAACATATTGAAAGGAAATACAGCCTCTTTAACACCAAAATGGGGTATATTCAGTTTCTTCAGTTCCATATCTGCAATGCGCTTGCCGAGCATAAGCTGCGTGGCAATACGCACCATCGGAATATTGCAGACCTTGGAAACAAGCGGAACGGTTCTTGAGGCACGGGGATTGGCCTCAAGGATATAAACAATATCATTAGCTATGGCATACTGAATATTCATTAAACCTACTACATTAAACTCAATGGCAATTCTACGATTATATTCATATATTGTTTTGAGGTGTTTCTCAGGAATGCTGACAGGCGGAAGGACACAAGCCGAATCTCCCGAATGAATACCTGCAAGCTCGATATGCTCCATAATCGCAGGCACAAAGGCGTCTGTGCCGTCAGCAATAGCATCTGCCTCCACCTCAAGAGCGTTCTCAAGAAACTTGTCAATCAATAAAGGTCTCTCCGGCGAAACATCCACCGCTTTTGCAACATAAAACTTTAGCATGTCCTCATCGTGAATCACCTCCATAGCACGGCCGCCAAGCACATAAGAAGGTCTGACCATTAACGGATAGCCAATTTCCTCTGCGATTTTAAGCGCCTCATCCAGTGTGCTTGCCATGCCGGATTCTGGCTGAGGGATGCCGAGCTTTTTCATTAGTTTGCGAAATCTGTCTCTATCCTCTGCAAGGTCTATTTTATCCGGCGAAGTACCGAGGATTTTTACCCCTGCTTCTTCAAGCTCCGAGGCGATATTAAGGGGTGTCTGACCGCCGAACTGGACGATAACTCCTTCCGGTTTTTCCTTGTTATAGATACTCAATACGTCTTCGACTGTGAGAGGCTCGAAATATAGCTTGTCTGATGTATCATAGTCGGTAGAGACGGTCTCCGGATTGCAGTTGACCATAATAGTTTCATAACCAAGCTCGTGAAGAGCAAACGCCGCATGCACACAACAATAATCAAATTCGATACCCTGGCCGATACGATTAGGCCCACCACCTAATACCATTATTTTTGGTCTGTCACTAACTTTAACCTTATCCGGCGCGTTATAGGTTGAATAATAATAGGCGGCATTTTCAACACCGCTTACTGGAACCGCATCCCATGCCTGGACTACATTCAAAGCAATTCTCCTCTGGCGTATCTCTTTTTCCTGAATACCCAGCAACTTGCCCAGATATTTATCCGCGAACCCATCCTTTTTTGCCTGAATAAGAAGATTGTCCGGCAGCTTTTTCCCTTTGTACTTTAAGATTTTTTCCTCGAGATGCACCAGTTCTTTCATCTGCTCTATAAACCAGGGCTTAATATATGTCTTTTCATAAAGTGCATTTACATCCGCGCCTTTTCGCAGAGCCTCATGCATAATAAATTGACGTTCGCTGGTAGGTTCTTTTAAAAGTTCCATAAGCTCATCCAAGGTTTTTTTATTAAAATCCTTGGCAAAGCCCAGGCCATAACGGCCAATCTCGAGGGAGCGAATTGATTTTTGAAAGGCCTCTTTGTAGGTCTTTCCTATGCTCATTACCTCCCCGACGGCGCGCATTTGTGTGCCGAGCTTATCCTGAATTCCTCTGAATTTTTCAAAAGCCCAGCGGGCAAACTTTACTACCACATAGTCTCCTGAAGGGGTATATTTCTCAAGCGTGCCATCGCGCCAGTAGGGAATCTCATCCATTGTCAGGCCGCCTGCAAGCATTGAGGAAACAAGTGCGATAGGAAAGCCGGTCGCCTTGGAAGCAAGTGCAGATGAACGCGAAGTTCTTGGATTAATCTCGATGACCACGACCCTTCCGGTTTTTGGGTCGTGAGCAAACTGAATATTGGTGCCTCCGATGACGCCGATAGCTTCTACAATATCGTATGAATGCTTCTGCAGGCGTGCCTGAAGCTTAGGATTTATGGTCAACATAGGTGCAGTGCAATATGAATCACCAGTATGAACGCCCATAGCATCGACATTTTCTATAAAGCATACAGTGATCATCTGATTCTTAGCGTCGCGAACCACCTCAAGTTCCAACTCTTCCCAGCCGAGGACAGATTCTTCGATGAGCACCTGTCCGACAAGGCTAAAAGACAGGCCCCTGCTGACAATAGTGCGAAACTCCTCAATATTGTAAACCAACCCACCTCCCGTTCCACCTAAGGTATAGGCGGGACGTATCACACAGGGTAAACCAATCTTCTCCAACACCTTTTCAGCTTCTTCAAGGCTGTTTGCAATCTGACTTCTGGGCATCTCAATACCAAGCTGGTTCATAGTATCCTTAAATGCCTGGCGGTCTTCGCCCCGCTCAATGGCATCAGCCTTTACACCGATAATCTGGACCCCATATTTATCCAGGATTCCTCTGCTCGACAGTTCCGCAGAAAGATTAAGGCCTGTTTGTCCGCCGAGGTTTGGCAGAAGGGCGTCCGGCCGCTCTTTTGCTATTATCTGCTCCATGGTTTTGACGTTGAGGGGCTCAATATATGTTACATCAGCCATACCCGGGTCGGTCATAATGGTTGCGGGATTCGAGTTGACAAGCACTATTTTGTAACCTAATTTTCGCAGGGCTTTGCATGCCTGTGTGCCGGAATAATCAAATTCGCAAGCCTGTCCAATAACAATAGGACCTGAGCCTATAATCATCACCTTATCCAGATCTTTGCGCTTGGGCATTATTTATCCCCTTTCTACCGCCTTTCTCAAGAGTTCAGAGGCAAAACAACATTGGTCGGAACTTTTATTATCTGCCTTCTGTCCCGCCAGGATTCAACCGAGCTCTCTCATGGGCATCGAGACAAGCTAACTGAAGTCAGGCGTATCTTCGACTTGTTTTTGGACGTGTCTTGTACAGCAGAAGCATTTTGTTGTCAATTATTATTCTTTTGGCCGCCGATAGCACAGCCATCACGGCCGTGATACTACTCGTTATGAGGACAATATAGGTTGGTGACTTGTGGAAATTGCTGAATCTAATTTGTTTTGGGGACAGTCACGTTGTCAGACCCACATCGTTGACGGCTGGTCCCTTACACTTATTGCCAAGCTCTCATTTTTTCTCTCTTAATTTTTTTAAAAATTCTTGACATCCTGAAAGTCCATCCATAAATTATAAAGTGAGGTGACATAATCAAAACACATAAATTACTTTACTGGTGCAACCATGCAGAGAAAGGAAGCATAAAATGGCAAAAAGGAAAAAGGCCACAAAAACAAAAAAAGCAGTAAAAGGACTTTGGACAAAAGCGGACATCAATCAGCTCAAAAAACTTTTTCCGAGTAACCCCACAGCTTCTATAGCCGCCAAGCTCGGTCGGCCAACAGAGGCGGTAAAAAAGAAAGCCTCCAGGATGGGACTTCGCAAATCGAAAAAATATATGAAGTCCCTCGGCAGAGCATAAGTTACCAAATAAGTTCTTATGGGGAATTATCTTTCGGCCTTCGACGAGCTGGTATCGATATCTTCGAGGAAAATCGGTCAAGCCGTAACAGCGTGGCTTTAAATTTAGAAATTCTCCTCATCTCCTTCAACAGGATAAGAGTAAGTACTGTCCGATTGAGGTAAGGGCTGTGAGTCCGCTTTGGGAATTTCTATTATTTCGATAGGGGGCTCGTTCCGATCAGCTTCGATACTGTCCTGGTCAGCCGCAGCGGAGAGATGTTCCATCGAGCCGTAACCTTGAGGTACAGAGTCCGTATCTCGTAAGTATTCAGCTACTTTTTTGTAATCTTCGGCACCGTGACAGTTTTGTTCGTATTCGAAGATTGTTTTGCCATAGCTGGGCGCTTCAGCGAGCTTGATGTTTCTGCGGATAAAAGTGGGTAAAATACAAGCTTCCGCCCAGGCACTGTTAGAGCCGCGTGCGTTGTCGAGGAACCTCTCGATGTCGGCTTTGACCTCGCCTGAAAGTGACGGTCTGCTATCGAACATGCAAAGTAAAATGCCTTTAACCTTCAGAGAAGGATTGATTCTCCTATTAACCAACTCAACAGTTTGCAGCAATTTCCCAAATCCTTGCAGTGCAAGGAAATGTGGCTGAATCGGTATCAAAATCTCCCCGGCGGCGGCAAGTGCATTCAGAGTCAACAAACTTAGCGAAGGGGGACAGTCGATAAAAATATAGTCAAATTTGTCCTCAACTGTTCCAATGGCCTCCCGCAGGATGGTTTCCCTGCCAACTTCTGTTATCAACTCGCTTTCGGCACCAACTAAGTTAATATTTGCAGGCAACAGCCAGAGATTCGGACGTACCAGCAGAATTTCCTGTTCAAATTGAGCTTGCCTGATGAGTATCCCATATGAGCCGGATTCGATAGTTCGCGGCTCTACGCCGAGGTGTATCGTCAAATGCGATTGAGGATCGAGATCGATAACAACCACTCTGAAACCCATAGTAGCCAGAGCTGCTGCGGTATTAACTACCGTGGTGGTTTTTCCCACTCCTCCTTTCTGGTTTAATACTGCAATGGTTCTCATAATTCGTTTCTCGTCGTTCGCAACTCATCTCCCGTCTACCTTTAGTAGATACAAGTCACGAGTCACGGGACATGATCTTTTTCAGTACCGCGTCAAGTACACCATTTACAAACGCGCCGGACTTATCGGTACCATATTTTTTAGCCAATTCAATGGCCTCATTTATCACCGCTTTAGGCGGGATATCAGGGCAGAATTTCAACTGATAAACCGACAATCTTAAAATGCTTTTATCTACAGGCGAAAGTCTTTTGAATTGCCACCTTATCGTTGAATCAGTTATCATTTCATCGCATTGGGCCAGATTATCCCATGTTCCTTTTGTCCATTCTGAGGCGAGCCGGCAGACAAAATCATCGCACTCAGCCTCTTTGAAAAATTGGCCTAAATACTCAAAAACATCCGGCCCCTGCACATCAATTTGATACAGAGCCTGTAAGGCCAACTCCCTGGCCCTTGTTCTTTTGTCCACCTGCATTTGGGGGCCTACGAACCTTAAATTTGTCCCATTACATTGGCCATTTCCATAGCTGTTATCGCTGCGTCGGCGCCAGCGTTACCCATTCTGGTGCCAGCTCTATCAATTGCGTGTTCCAATGTATCACAGGTCAGAACACCGAATATCGTTGGGACACCTGTATCGTAGTTAATCTGTCCGACCCCGCGAACTACCTGCTGACAAACATACTCAAAATGATGTGTTTGACCCTGTATGACAGCACCAAGGCAGATAACCGCAACGTATTTACCACTTTGGGCCAGTTTCTTTGCCGCTATTGTAATTTCGCAGGCGCCCGGCACCCAAACAACTGATATTTGCTGATCGGCAGCACCGTGACGCACAAGACAATCTACCGCACCGGCAAGCAGCTTGGAACTTATGAATTCGTTAAACCTGCTGACCACTATAGCGTAGTTACCCTTACCTGCCGTTACCTGGCCTTTTGTTTCTTTGATCATATCCTCTTTTCTCCAAACAAGATTATTTGCATATAGCCCGATAGCCTCAAATTATAAGACTATTGACGACTGTTTTCCAGAAAAACAGTAACTTTACCTTTGTCGAATAGTTAAGTCAATTCACTGATTCTAAGCTAAATTAAACGACTATAAGAACTTATAACCTAAATTTCAAGCAAAATTTTCATTAAAGACAGCCGGCTTTTAAGCCGTTAAAAAACCATTAAGGCGATGATAATTTGTGGGCGATAACCATCATATAGGCTGGTAAGTTGGGCAACAATTATTGGATGATAAGCAAGGTAATATGCATTTATGATCTTCGAAGATATGGAATTCGGCTCCTATGATAAAGCCGAGCACAAGGCTTTGAAGGCATTTGAGCTTTATGAAGATGGCAAAATGCCGCAGGCTCTTGAGCAAATACAGGATGCCCTTGAGATTAATCCCTCCAACAGCTCGTGGCATTTCAACAAAGCTCTTACTCTTGACTCTATGAACCGTTACGATGACGCTGTAAATGAATACGAAATCGCCTCACAGCTTAGTCCCGAAGACGCGGAGATATTGAATTCTTTAGCCGTAGATTATACCCGTACCGGACAATACGACCTGGCTCTGAGTCTATTCGAGCACATTCAAGAGCTTGAACCAGAGTTCGAGCCGTGTTATTGCAACCGAGTAATTACCTATACCGAAATGGGTCAATATGATTTGGCCGAGCAGATGTTTTACCTCGCCCAGCAGATAAATCCGGACTGCGCTTTGTGCTACTACAATATAGGTAACAGCCTTTTTGCGCAGGGCCAGTATAAAAAGGCTATTCGCTGCTGGTTAAGGACTGCTGAGCTTGAGCCGGGCCATCCACAAATTAACTATCGCATCGCTCAGGCCTATTGGGCTGAGGGTAATATCAAACCGGCCCGCGAGCATTTTTTAGCGGATCTCCGTACTAACCCCGGTGACATCGATGTTATTCTCGATTTTGGCTTGTTTCTTCTCGAGACAGGTGATGTCGAATCAGCAAAAGAAAAATTTACCAGAATACTTGAGCTAATGCCCGATTTTGCACCGGCTTTGTTTTATCTTGGAGAGATTGCCTTCAACAACACCGATCTTGAGCAGGCGGTAAAGCTATTCAATCAAGCATTGAAAAAAGACAATACGCTCAAAGGTCCATATTATAGGCTGGCCCAGTACGCATTAAGCAGGGAACACAAACAAAAGGCCAGGGCGTATCTAATCTCTGAGCTGAAGCTAAGGCCTGATGATGCGAACACGTTGGTTTCTATAGGATCAATGTTTTTGACAATTGGCGAGCTCGATTTATCAACACATTGCCTTTTGGAAGCTGTTGACCTCGATTGCGTTAATGCGGATGCCTATTACTATCTTGGTCTTGTTAGTACCAACAAGGAACGTTTCGAAAATGCCGTGGAGTTCTTTGCTCATGCACTTGATATCGACAGCAACCATATTGGGGCCTTAAGAGACTCGGCTTTTACTTATTTAAAGATGGGAAGTTTAGAAAAGGCTGCTGAAAGGATAAATAAGGCAATAGAGTTGACAGCTAATGAAGGTGAGGTAAAAGCCATCGCACGCGGAATTTGGATTGCCCGTAAAATAGAGCGATTCAGGATTTTCTTTTCACGATTTACCCCCCGATTTTTCCTCAAGTTGAGGCACCAAAACCAAAAAATAAACCTACGGTAAAACCGCAAGTTAAATACCCCTCGACCCGGTAATAGACGAGTTTAGCCCCTCGTTTCACACGATATGACGTTTGTGCTTCGCTCGGCGCCACTTCGGAAAACAATTTGCAAAATTGCACCGTATAAGTTAGCATATTACAACTTTGGCCGAGTGGCGGAATGGCAGACGCTGGGGACTTAAAATCCCCTGTCCGAATAGGGCGTATGGGTTCGAATCCCATCTCGGCCATTGATCGCTGAAGCTTTACGAATCGTGGGGTAGGCAAATGAAAGTTCCTGTCCCCAATGTTAGTTGTCCGGTAGAAAATAGCAGACAAAGTGTTGGAGATAAATAATGACAGATAAAATCCCTGAGCTTATAGATACGGAAAAGCCTAATTTGTATCGGGATACGTTTCCATACACTGAGTTTCCAAGGGTAATCTTTGACAATCAGACAGTGGATTATAATCTGCCGGACAAAATCTGGATAACCGACACCACATTTCGAGATGGTCAACAGGCCAGGCCGCCTTATACACCGGAACAAATCCTGCGAATATACGATTTACTGCACAAAATAGACGACGGAATAGGGCTTATTCGTCAATGCGAGTTTTTTCTATATTCGAAGCGCGACAGAAAAGCCGTTGAGCTTTGCAAAGAGCGAGGTTATGAATTTCCCGAAATAACAGGCTGGATAAGAGCGGTGGCGGAAGATTTTAAATTGGTCTCGCAAATGGGCTTGGCCGAAACTGGAATTCTAACATCGGCAAGCGACTATCATATATTTCTCAAATTACGAAAAACCCGGGCCCAGGCATTAGATGCCTATGTTGATATAGCCAAAGCTGCTCTGGAACACGGTGTCATTCCGCGTTGTCACTTCGAGGACATAACGCGAGCCGACTATGAAGGATTTGTGCTGCCTTTCGCAGATCGGCTAATGAAGCTTGCAGAAGAATACAAAAAACCGGTCAAAATTCGTCTTTGTGATACGCTGGGTTTTGGTCTGCCCTGGTCGGGTATAGCTTTGCCAAGAAGCGTACCCAAACTGGTGCATGGGCTGAGACAAATCGGAGTGCCTGCTGAATGGCTGGAATGGCACGGCCATAACGACCTTCATAAGGTTCAGGTAAATGCCGTAACCGCGTGGCTGTACGGCTGTAGCGCCGCCAATACGGCAATATTCGGCACCGGAGAACGAACAGGCAATCCGCCGCTTGAAGCGCTGGTGGTTGAACATGCCCAGTTGAAAGGACATACGCCTGGTATCAACTACGCGGCTATTACTGAGCTATCTGAGTACGCCGGTAAAGAATTGGGCATCGCAATTCCGCATAACTATCCGCTGGTCGGAAAGGACTTTAATGTCACTCGGGCCGGCATCCATGCGGACGGCTTATTAAAGGATGAGGAAATATACAATTGCTTCGACACCCGAAGGTTACTCAACCGCCCCATTAGTGTAGCCATTACAGATAAGACCGGCGCAGCGGGTATCAAACATTGGATAGAGGCCAGATACCAGATTGATATCCCCAAGCATGACAACCGAATAGCCAAAATAAAGGAAAGAATCGATATGGAATACCTGGCCGATAGGGTATCGGCGATATCGGATGAGGAAATGTTCGAGTGGGTTCGGGAAACCTTTGAGGGTAATCTGCCGCCACTGAGGTAAACCACGTTAGAGAACTTCGCTCTCTAACGGTTTGCGTCGATGGTGGCTTTCTCTAAAACGGGGTAAAAGGAATTGCCGGCAAAAAAAATCAAGGCAGTGCTGTTCGACCTCGGCGACACTTTGCTCAATTTCGGTAAAATCCAGACGAATAAAGTATTTCGGCAAAGCGCGAGGTTGACTTACGATTATCTTAAAAGCTGTGGCCAGCCGGTCAGCAATTTCGCATGGTACTACGTACGCAGCTTAATCACAATCCGATTGCGATGTTTGTGGGCTGATGTTACAGGGCGGGATTTTGACGCCTTGTCTTCGTTAAAAAAAAGGGGGAAGAAATGGGGCATCAATCTGAATCAGCAGCAATGGCAGAAGCTTGGCTGGCTGTGGTATGAACCGCTCAGTAAGCTTGTCAAAGTCGAGGCAGATATAAAAGATACTTTGCTCGCACTACACCGGATGGGGCTTAAGCTCGGCATACTCAGCAACACATTCGTAAGCGCCGGCTCCTTGGACAGGCATCTGGCCGAATTAGGTATATTGGATTTTTTCCCTTATCGGCTATATTCCTATCAATTTGAATTTCGCAAGCCTGACAAACGTATCTTTGAGGCGGCGGTTGCTAAAATAAGTGAGCCGGCAGAAGGCATACTTTTCGTCGGCGATAGGCTCGACAAGGACATTAAGCCGGCGCTGAATGCAGGTATGCAGGCGGTGCTAAAGGCAGCTTACACAAATGTGGGCAGGAAGGTGCCAAAAGGAGTTTGCAAGATTAACAGAATCTCTGAGCTGCCGAGCCTGATAGAAAAAATCAACGCAGGAATAGACGATAGTTTTTAGCCCCCCAATTTATTGGGGGTTTACACACGGTGTTTACCGACCGTTTTTGTTCAGGGTTTTCGTTCACTATAAAAAAGGCCGAGCCAAACCAGCCCGGCCCTTGTGGTAAACAATATACTTGCTAAGCAAATTTATTTTGGTATATCCTCCGGCGCTACATCCTTAACACTTAGGTCGCCGTAAATAACGCGGTAGGTTTCTGAATTTGTTGGGCGGTACCAACAGACTGGAGACTGCCCATCGCCAAGTTTGACATTCTTGCCCACGTAGTGCCAATCGTTTTCGTCCTTTAGGAGTTGAAAGAATACAAATCCACGACCCATCTTCAACCCCAATTCGAGTTTTTCTTCTTGTGAAGGTTGCAGTTCCTGAACTCTCTTACTCATCATCGGGATATGACTCATGTATTCTTCAGTACTGAACTCCATGGGAAATACACCATCCAGTATGAAGTCAGCCCATATCCGAAGAGTTTCGACCAAGTCCTGCTCGGTTGACCCCGCAATGGAAAGCTCGCCCTTTGAAAGTACCGAGTAACCTTCAGGTATTTCCATGCTGAATAGTGATTCGTCCATTTCGATATCGAATTGGAAATCCGTACAAACAAATTGCATCTGGCGCCATTTTTGCTCCATGCGTATCGGCAGGGCGGTTTGTGGGTCCGCCCAGACCGTCAATTCTTCATCAGGTCCGGTAGCCCGAAAACCTTTTGCAATCCGGCCATCTATTTCCTTCTCGCCGAGTGGCTCGACCGAAACATTAGGATCATTCTGTAATTCTGTAATAATGTTTCTCATTGTTTCTAAGACGTTTTCTGGTTTCTCCGGCATGTCTTTCATATCGATTAATACTGCCTTCTTCTGCTTCGGGTTCAGCGTAAGCATCCGGGAAGTATCAAAATCGCAGATTACTATCGCCTGTACAGTCTTTCCATCTACCGATAACATTTCGCTTCTGAACCGTTGCGTACCCATGTTCATAACCCTGGTGATGGGAACATTTTCTCCCTCGACCGTAATAACATTAAATACCACAGTACGAGCGGTTAGGATGGGCCGGACGACATCAGCCCACGCAACACCTTCAATCGGACTGCCCAAAAAGTGTATGGCCGAGGCTACTGCTATAATTATCATCGCTGCAGCAGCTAATTTTGTTATTCTACTTTTCATAATTGCTCTCCAAATATTAATCAGCAGGACAAATTGTGTTGTCTGCTTGCCTGCTGTTTGAGATCTAAAAACTTCAATTTCTTCTTTGTGTGCTTGTTTCCATTTATCAAAATCGAACTTCGGTTCATCTCGACCGACGGCACGAGATATAAGTTCGTCTAACTTTTTATTGTTTCTCTCAGCATTCATAACTGGTTCTCCGAAAAACCATTACGCATCAAATAATCCGCCAACTTTCTTTTTGCTCTTGAGAGTCTTCCATTAATTGTTGCCTTGGAAATTCCCAATACAGAGCTAATCTCCTCGTAAGATAAATTGTTGTAGTACCGTAAAACTATTAATTCTTTCGCAGAGGCAGGCAGTTGTTCAATCGCGCGGCGAATTATCAGGATGCTTTCATCGGGATTGCTGTCCTGAACTGCTTGTGAACAATCTTCAATAGTAACTTGCCTGGCTTTAGCTGTGACTATGTCTTTTGCGACATTCCTGCAAATAGCGGCCAGCCATGGTGCGAATCTGGTTCTGTTCTTCAAATTCTTAAGATTAACGAGCGCTCGAGCGAAGCTTTCCTGTGCAGCATCCTCGGCAAATTGATGGTCGCCTAAAATAGAATAACTTATTGCAACCATAGCAGAATAATATTGCTGGCACAATTTACCAAAGCTGACGATATCACCGCCTATGGCTTCTTCAACAAGTTTTGTTTCTATTTTGTCCGGCACGTGCTAAAGATTGACCTCCAAAGTTGCCGATTTTCATTTACCCCGTTAGAGAAAGCCACCAATTTTTATCGGTGGTCATTACCAGTTGGAGGCCGTTAGAGAATTTCGTTCTCTAACGGGGTTTACTATATTGTCTGATTTTGGGCTGAAAAATAAGCGCTAAAAACATATTTTTTGTCCTTTTTACATACACTAACTGCAAAGTCGCCACTATAAAGTGCCGATTTTTATATTAAAAACGCTATTCATCGTTTATAATTACAACCTGTTTCTAAAAGATTTACTCCGTTAGAGAAAGCCAACGTCAACGCAAGCCGTTAGAGAGCGAAGTTCTCTAACGAAGTTTATAGGGAATCTTGTTAATGAATATGAATGATGCGGCTTATCAAAAGTGTATAAATCCTGCTTGTGGGGCGAAGTTCGAATGCGGCCAAAAATAAATAGCCATAACCGATGCAATAGCAGCACTGTCAAGTGCGCTGGCGGCCTGGACGGCTGTTATGAGCAAATGAATAGTTACTGAACTATGAACAATAGCAAAAGACTGGTTGCCGGACTGACGGACTTATTTGCCTGGATAATGTATGGATGGAGTGCGAATATTCATGGCGCCGCACAAAAAGGAAACCTCGGCAAGGTTAGGTTCATATTGGCCAGGAGGCCGGAGCTGGTGAACGCCAAAACCAATGACGGCGAGACCGCTCTGCACAAGGCGGCCGATAACGGCTGCGAGGAAGTAGTCAGACTTCTACTCGCCAAAGGAGCGGACGTGAACTCCAAAAATAATAAAGGCCATACTCCTCTACACAGGGCTGCCGGTGGGCACAAGAATATAGTTGAGCTTCTGCTTGCCAACGGCGCGGAAGTGGATGCGGAAAGTGATAAAGGCCATACTTCTTTGCACAGGGCGGTCGCCAGAGGTCACAAGGAGGTAGTCGAGCTACTACTTTCCAAAGGAGCGAAGGCGAACGCCAAGGATAAATGCGGCAGGACTCTTCTGCATGTGGTAGCCAGCGAGGGCCAGAAGGAAGTGGGCGAACTTCTGCTTGCCAGCGGAGCGGAGGTGAACGCTAAAACAGGTAAGGGCGAGACTGCTCTGCATGTGGCGGCCAGCGAGGGGTACGAGGAGGTAGTCAAGCTTCTGCTTGCAAGCGGAGCGGAGATAAAGGCCAAAGCTAATGACGGCACAACTGCTCTGCACTGGGCGGCCCAAAAAGGGCACAAGGAAGTGGTTGAGCTTTTAATTGCCAGCGGAGCTGAGGTGAACGCCCGAAATGATAGAGGCCATACTGCTCTGCACAGGGCAGTTGGGGAGCAAAAGGAAGTGGTCGAGGTTCTACTTGCCAATGGCGCGGAGGTTGACGCCAAAAGCAATAAAGGCCATACTCCTCTGCACAGGGCGACCGCCAGGGGGCGCAAGGAGATAACCGAGCTACTACTTGCCAAAGGGGCGAAGGTGGATGCCAAAGATAAATGGGGCAGTACCCCTCTGGATGTGGCGGTCAGCGAGGGTCACAAAGATATAGCCGAATTGCTCCGCAAGCACAGCGTGGTTGAGTGATGCAGATGGTGAGCAAAAAGACCAGAAAACAAAAGACAAGCAAAAGTGAAGATAAATAGCACGATACATGTCAGCAAGGAAGTTTCGGAGCAAAATCAGCGTTAAAACCAGATTTCCATATCAAGCGCTTCGGCTTTAGTATATAATTCTTTGTCAATATTGGTTAAGGGCATCGCACTTTGAACTGACTTACTGGAAGGATCGAGACTTCTAATTTGTGAGATGTTTGAGGATGCATTCGTTAAAGCATACTGATGCAACTTATCAGAAGTGTATTAATCCGGATTGCGGAGCAGAGTTCGACTGCGGCCAAGCTATATTTAAGTGCCCCCAATGTGGTGAGCTGCTGGACATACGTTATAACTGGGACAAGATTAAGGTTCCCGGTAAATTAAGCGAATTTGCCAAGCGCTGGGCAACCAGAGATACTCTGCTGGATTTTTCCGGCGTATGGCGATTCCGTGAACTGTTGAGCTTCTGTGAAGATAAATACAAAGTCACCATTGGCGAAGGCCAAACAATTCTGCAGCAAAATGACGCCGTAGGGCAATACGTCGATATGCACCCTGGTTGTTTGTATCTGCAATATTAAGGGTTGAATCCGTCCTGCTCGTTCAAAGATAACGGCATGGCAGCGGCATTAAGTCACGCAAAATTGGTCGGCGCAACCTCCAGCGCATGTGCATCGACTGGCAATACCTCGGCTTCCGTTGCACTTTATGCGCACCACTGCAATTTAAAATGCACTGTTTTTATCGGCTCAGGCCGAATAGCCTTTGGCAAATTGAGTCAGGGCATCGATTATGGTGCGCAAACGATTCAAATACGTGGTGACTTCGACGATTGCATGCGTCAGGTTCAGGATGTCTGTACAAAACTCGGACTGTATCTTCTCAATTCACTGAATCCGTTCCGGCTCGAAGGCCAAAAGACCATAATGTATCGTATCATCGAAGGGCTGGGCTGGGAAGTACCGGACTGGATAATCGTCCCCGGAGGCAACCTCGGCAATTCAAGCGCATTCGGCAAGGCATTTGCCGAGTTAAAAGAGCTTGGTTTGATTGAGCGAGTGCCGCGAATGGCAATCATCAATGCCACCGGTGCCGACACTCTTTTTGAATTAGTCAACAACAAAAAACTAACATGGAACAATGGCAGAGTAAACCAAGCGATTATTGATAGTTTCTACGCTGATTTGACAGCTCGCCACTTTTCGCCACACACGTGTGCTTCGGCTATAGAAATCTCTCGGCCGGTCAATTTGAAGAAATGCTTACGGGCGATTAATGTATGCAACGGTGTGGTGCGTGCTGTCACCGACGAAGAGATTTGCGATGCAAAGGCGGTTATCGGCAGATTCGGCCTGGGCTGTGAGCCGGCCTCAGCGGCGACCGTAGCGGGATTAAAACACTTGGTTGAAGAGGGAATTGTCCAAAAAGATGAGAGAGTCGCTTGCGTATTGACGGGACATCCGTTAAAAGACCCAAATTTGACTATTAACTATCACAAAGACAAAAAGGGCAAATTCAGTAATCCCCCAATAGAGGCACCAAATGACCTTGATGAGATTATCAAGTTAATAAAGTAGAAAATTTCTTCTCCTATCCAATCAAAAAACCAGCCGCAAGGGACAGAGAACCAATCATGTGTAATAGAACCGTGATCTGACTTGCATGATATAAGCCAGGCTTGGCTAAATCCTCTTTATTGGCAAATTTTAAGGCTAAGACCGTGATCGGCAGCGTAAGTAAATAAAATACGCCCGCAAAAAATGTCACTCGATAAATTAACATAGTTATTGCTAAAACAAAACTCATAATCAGCACCATTCTGTAAATCCAAACGCAGATAGGTACGCCGAAGCTGACTACAAGCGTTCGTTTGTTCACCGCTGCATCAGCGGCATAATCAGGAAATTCATTCACTAAAATCACCAGGAAAATCAGGAAGCTTACAATAAAAGCAGGCAAAAGAACAATCGTATCGAAAGCTTTTGTTTGCAAATAATATGAGCCGAATACCGGAAGCAAGCCGAATAGCATCGCAATGACTAACTCGCCGAAGCAGCGGTAGCCGAGCTGGATAGGCCGGGCTGTATAAAAAAAACCACCTAATAGGCCTACAAGACCAAGAACTAAAATAAAAACACTCCGAGTCAGATATAAGATTATCAATCCAATGACTGAACCGGCAGCAAAGCAGAATAACGCGGCAAGCAACGTTGCTCTTGCTGAAAGAATACCTTCCTGGATAAAACGCCGGCCGCCTGAAAAAGGTGTTGGATTTTTATTTACCCAGTCATTGCCGGAGATGTGGTCGTAGTAGTCGTTTGTGATGTTTGCTCCTGAGTGCAGCAGCATTATTGATAGTAATGCCAGGACAAAAAGAGCCGCCTGGAATGTCCCCGTGACAGCATAGCCGGCGGCGGAGCCGACCAAAACCGGAGCAGCACTTGCAATCAAAAACTTCGGCCGAGATGCAAGAAACAGAATCACAAATTTCGAATGGGCTATAATAGCTTTCATAAGCTTAATTGTAACCGCAGATTTGGTTTCTAACAAGGTGGAGTCCTGCAAACAGCATGAATTTTGAAAGATAGTAAAAATTTTCTAAAAAATTTGAAATTTTGCTTGATATTAGTTCTATATAGTACTATTTTATATAAAACTAATCTTTTGAAGAAAGGAGAGGCAAAATGAGTCACAAAATATCATCTTTACGTTTTATCTTTATGTTCTTGGTCGTTGCATTGTTAATTCAAGGGGCGATTGCCGAGGTGCTATATGTTGACAGCGTAAGCGGCAACGATTTTAATCCCGGCACAAAAGAAAGACCTGTGCGGACGATAGCAAGAGCGGCGGCTATTGTAAATGATGGGGATGAGCCGGGGCCTACGACAATCAAAATCGTACCGGGAGCATATTGTATCGAAGAGACAGTTGAATTCAAGAACCCACGGCAATACACGAAGAATAATAGGTTTGTGATTGAATCAACAGTAATGCCGGATGAGCCTAATTGGACACCCGCTTTGATGCCGGTCGTGCTTTCAACGGTGAAAGGTGAGGGGCCGGACACAGAGAAGCACGCAATTGCACTTAAGATAGAGGTAAATCACGCGACTGTGCGTGGGATTAAGTTTCTTGGTAATCCAAGGCCAAGAACGTGGGGCTATTCAATATTCAGAACAAATAAGGGACTTGAAGACCTCATTGTGACGCAGTGCATGTTCGTCGGAGATGAGCAGTCGATGCCGTACAACTGCCCGATATGTGCAAATGGGCAAAGCCTCGTAGTAGATCATTGTATTTTCTATAAATGTGACATACCCGCCATATTCTGGGATGCTGAAGGAGGCATTAGCAGGGGCAATGCAATGCGATATTGCATTGTCGATGGAGCCGATATTACAGCGGTTTGGACCTGCCAGACAGCAGAGGATTTCGAGTTTCATCATAACATCGTGACACGAGGGCAGTACTTCTGGATGCGTGCACCTGATAATCGGAAGAAGTATTGCATCAATGACTGTATAGTTGCGGATAATAAGTACAATTCCGGCTATGGGACGGCAGCGCAGATTTTCGGACAGACCGGGCCAGAGGTAACTTTTAAAGAAGAGAAGGTCGTCAAAGAAGGCACAGTGACACTTGAAAAGGCATTGGTGAAACCGGATATACTCAGCGTAGTTCGGCCAAAAGGATATTTGCATGTTGTACCAGGGACTTTAGGAAGTGACCTTGGTGCAGGATTATTTAGAAAATAGTGAGATTATTTGAATTGTAAAATAGCTTTGGAAAGGAAAAACGAATGGAAGAAAAAGAGCTAAAACAAGAATGTTTGAATTTAATGGAGACGGCTGAGGCAGTGTATCTTAGTACCATTGATGAAAACGGCTTTCCTCAAACAAGATCAATGCTCAACCTCCGAAACACCGAACAGTTCGCGAACTTAGTGAAGATGTACGAAGGGCATAAGGATGATTTTCTGGTTTTTCTTACCACCGGTAATACCTCGCCAAAGATACAGCAAATTAAGGCAAATCCGAAAGTCTCAGTTTATTTTTGCAAGCCCAATGAATTTCTTGGATTGATGCTCGGAGGCAAAATAGAAATTGTTACGGATACAGCCATAAAGAAATCTCTTTGGCAGGATGGTTGGGAAATGTACTATCCAAGTGGAGTGGATGGCCCTGAATACACAATACTTAGGCTCTTGCCAGCTTTTGCAAAGGGATGGTACAAAGAAGGGCCTTTTGAGTTCAAACCTTAATTAAAAACCATAGTGTAAAAGTTAAAGTAATAAGTAATGACGTCTTTTCCGGAAAGGAGAAAACAATGTCTAATGTTTTTAAAGCGATTCTTGTCCTGGCCTGTGTATCAGTCGTTTTGGCGGTTCAGAATGACAAAACTGCTGTCCCCCTTGAACAACAGCAGGCCATTGAAAAAGCAGTACTGAAAACCCATATCCAGATGACCCAAGCGGACAATAACTTAGATGTTGACAAGTTCTTCAGCTATATCCTGGATTTTGATAAAGGGCTTATCATCCAGGATGGCCGATTGTTTA
>CAZVUF010000023.1:0-18213 GCA_964629355.1 uncultured Pirellulales bacterium
AGCCTGCAAAGCATGTTTCATCAGTTACTTTTACTCTATCCGGCAGATTCTTCTGAAGAGCTGTGCGGCAATTTTCCAAACGGTCCTTAAAAAGGTCGCCCATCGCCACCAGTTCAATGCCCTTGCTCGACATCAGGCAGTTGCTCGTATCGTACGTACCGCGCCCGCCACAGCCAATCAGCCCCACCCGGATGGTATCGGAGCCGGCTGCAAATATCTTGCTTGTTCCAGAGCCTAAAGCTGCCAGGGATACCGCTGAAGTCTTAATGAAATCTCTACGCGAAAACTTGCCTGTTTCTACTTTTGTATTCATAACTAATCTCTTTTGATTAGTTTATTTGGATATAAATTATCTCTAAGCCTTATAGCTACTTTAGCTCTATAATTTAAATATTACGGAACTCATCTCACAAATAAGACTACCAGTATTTTTGTCATTTGACACATATAAATGCCTTTCAATAATATCTCCTGAATAAAAAACAAATTCCACATTGCATGAAACACTCGAGAAGCGAAGTGTGAAAATACTTTTTAACACCGGCTCCGTCAAGCGTAATCCTGACACTAACGTGCTTGTGGTTTCTACCATTTAAGGAAGGGAAATGGCCTAAATATAGCTTGACGAACAGCCTTACAGTCAATAAACTCCTAATTTTCTTAAATGCTGTTTTAAGGAGTTATCAGAGTTGGAAGAAGCCATTGCAAAAGCTTCAGCGCTTATCGAAGCGATGGAATATATCCGCGGCTTTCGCGGACGCATTATGGTGGTAAAACTCGGCGGTAGTGTGCTTGAAGATGCTTGCCTGCAAAGAAAGCTGCTGACTGATATTGCCTTTATGGCTACCGTGGGGATGCAGCCTATCATCGTTCACGGCGGCGGAAAGGCTATCACCAAGGCGATGAATGAAGCGGGGCTTGAGCCGGTCTGGGTACAGGGACGTCGATATACCGATGAGCGAACTATGAATATAGCAGAGCATACGCTGGTGCACAAGGTAAATGCTCCTATCTGCCAGGCCTTGACCGAGCTTGGTTGCAAACCGATGGGACTGCATTCGCTGAGCAGTTGTGTGTTGTTTGCCGAGCCGTTGAGATTAGCCAGCGAAGATGGGCGAAAACTCGACCTCGGATTGGTTGGCAAGATTACCAATGTCAATGTCGATTTGCTGAAAACGCTCTGCGGCTCCGGGACCATACCTGTTGTCGCTTCAGTGGCAATAGATAAAGCCGGCGGCAAGCTCAACGTCAACGCCGATAGTGCTGCGGGCAAGGTCGCTGCTACGGTTACTGCTGAAAAGCTGGTTGTGGTAAGTGATACCCACGGTATACGAACCAATATTGATGAACCGGAGAGCTGGGTCTCCAGCTTAAACGAGCAGAAGATTAAAGATATGATTGAGGCTGGGATTATAACCAGCGCAATGTTACCAAAAGTCGAGGCGTGTCTGACGGCGCTGGATGGAGGCGTCAAGAAGGCACATATTATCGATGGACGAATAGAGCACTCATTGCTTTTAGAAATTTATACAGCAAAAGGCGTAGGCACAGAAATCGTCAGGTAATGGGAAAATATTTAGAAACACGAATCACGAACCACGAAAGACGAATTATGACGACACAAGAGACAATTGAATTGTTTGATAAATACGTCATTGCCAATTACAGCCGGCTGCCTCGTGTAATAGTCAAGGGACAGGGCTGTTACATGTATGACGCCGACGGCAATAAAATACTCGATATGTTCCCGGGTTGGGCCGTAAGCGCCCTTGGGCACTGTCACCCTAAGGTTGTTCAAGCTATCCGGAAACAGGCTGGTGAGCTGCTGCACGTTGATAATACTTTTTACTCCGAGTCGCAGGGCAAATTGGCAAAGCTCCTGAGCGAGCGGGCTTTCGGTGGCAAGTGCTTTTTCTGCAACAGCGGCGCAGAGGCCAATGAAGCGGCAATGAAATTGGCGCGTCTGCACACATCAAAGGAAAAATATAAATTTATAACCGCTGAGGGCAGCTTCCACGGCCGAACTTTTGCCACCCTCACAGCGACCGCACAGCCAAAGCATCACGAGGGTTTTCTGCCCTTGCTGCCGGGCTTTATCTATGTCCCCTTCAATGATATTGATGCACTGGAGTCGGCTTTTAGCGATGAGGTTGCGGCTGTTTTAATCGAGCCGATTCAGGGTGAAGGCGGAATAAATTTGGCTACTAAGGAGTATCTGCAGGCGATCCGCCGTCTTTGCGATGAAAAAGGCGCACTTATGATTGTGGATGAGGTTACCACCGGCATCGGCAGGACCGGCAAATGGTTTGGTTACCAGCACTTCGATATTGAGCCGGATATTATGACGATGGCTAAAGCTCTCGGTGGCGGAATGGCAATAGGTGCGATGATGGCTAAGGAAGAAATCGCTGCGTCACTTGTCCCAGGCAAACACGCCACAACCTTCGGCGGTAATGCAATTGCCTGCGCCGCAGCCATCGCAGTTATAGAGACCATAGAGGAAGAAAATCTGCTGGAAAAGGCTGTCCAGCTTGGTCGGTATGCCAAAGATAAGCTCACAGAGTTAAAGCAAAAGCATTTTATTATAGATAGTGTTCGTGGCGTTGGCCTGATGATAGGCGTTCAATTAACTGTCCCAGGCGGCGAGATTGTCAATAAATGCCTGGAAAAAGGAATGCGAATAAATTGTACCCATAATACGGTTTTGCGATTTATGTTGCCGATGATTGTCACTAAAGAACAGATCGACCAGGCCGTCGAAATTTTCGATGCCGTTCTGACGGAAATGGGAAAAGGTTCAGATTAACGCAACATCTTCATAATATTTAGCCCCGCAATTTATTGCGGGGTTGTCTAAAAAAATGAAAGATTTTCTTTGCATAAATGATTGTTCAGTCGATTTGCTAAAAGAGTTGCTGCAGCAGAGTAGCGAGCTGAAGAAACTCTATAAGTCCGGCGGGTGCGACTTGTGCCTTACCGGCAAGACTTTGGCTATGCTTTTTGAAAAGCCGAGCTTACGGACCAGAATCAGTTTCCAGGTGGCGATGACGGATTTGGGCGGTAATGTAATCTACGTCAAGCCCGAAGACATAGGCGGAATCGGCAAACGCGAGCCGATTAAGGACATCGCACGAGTGCTTAGCCGATATGTTGACGGTATAATGGCTCGCACATTTGAACACAGTGCTGTCACCGAGTTGGCTGTGTACGCAACAGTGCCGGTAATAAACGCCCTAACGGACTGGGTTCATCCTTGCCAGGCGATGGCTGATGTGCTTACTATCAGCGAACACTGCGGACGCCTGGAAGGCGTTAAGATTGCGTTTATCGGTGATGGAAATAACGTAGCCCGCTCGTTAGCCTTTGCCTGTAGCAAGCTCGGCATGAAAATGGTTGTCGCTTCACCGGTTGGCTATGAGCTTGACATCGAGACGATTCGGATTGCGAATAAAGAATCAGCCGATTGTGTGAAGCAGACCAATGACCCGCGCGATGCAGTCAGTGACGCAGATATAATCTATACCGATACGTGGATAAGTATGGGCCAGGAGAGTGAGAAACAGAAACGCATTGAAGCCTTCAAGAGCTTTCAGGTAAATGCTGAGATAGTCACGACAGCGCCATCTGGCGTAAAGATTATGCACTGTTTGCCTGCTTATCGCGGCTTTGAGATTACTGATGAAGTCACCGAATCAGAGAATTCAATTATGTTCGACCAGGCCGAGAACCGCCTACACTTCCAGCGAGCCTTATTGAAGAAATTGATGACTTGATGTCTGGACATTCAATACTTGGTGCACACTTGGCATTCCGAGCGTGATCGAGGAATCTCAATACTAAGTACAAGCAATCAACGAAGTATCCTCAGTGTACATTTCACAAGACAAAGGCAAATTAAGCGGTTCTTCATCAAATCCGCAACTTTTATTTTCGGCGGTAGTTCGAAATGATGATAAATTTCTCAAGGCTCTTGTGATCCGATAGAGACTCAAATACTGTTATAGAAATGACTTATAGACTTCGCGTTTTATTTATATCATTATGAGATAGCAACTTTTAAGCTATTGTTCTTGATTTTTTTTCTTAATTGATTATATTTCGTAACAATATGATGGTCGGAAGGAGCGGTACAAAAAGCTTCTTTTTTCATAGATAATCTTCAGATGTTATAAGGATGAAGTATTGCTATTTCAATGTGGACGATAACAATAGCAAACCAAAAAGGTGGTTGCGGTAAAACAACAACCGCTATAAATATCGCCGCCGCCTTGGCCTCAAAGCAAAACCGTATCTTATTAGTGGACTTGGACCCGCAGTCACATGCTACTATTGGATGCGGAAACAATCCTGACAGTTCAAATAAAACTATCTATGATGTTTTAACCGATTCAAGAGTTCCAATGTCGGTAGTTATAAAAGACACGCTTATCGAATTTCTTGACTTGGTGCCGAGCAATGTCTTGCTTGCAAGTGCTGAATTAGAATTGCGGCATGTGCTTGGAAAGGAATTAGTGTTGAGTGAGAAACTTAGAGCAGTAGCGGATGATTATGACCTATGTATTATTGACTGCGGGCCGTCTTTAGGATTGCTGATGATTAACGCACTTATCGCCAGCACAGGTATCGTTGTTCCGGTTCAAACTCATTTCTACGCATTGGATGGGCTGAGGCGTTTGCTCCAGACTGTCCATATAGTCAGGGAACGTTTCTATCCTTGTTCTGTAAGGCCACTCGGTCTATTGTTAACTTTTGTTGAGATCAAAACACGATTAAGCAGGCGTGTAGAAGAAGGAGTAAGGAGGCTTTTCGGGGACTTGGTTTTTGATACGGTTATTCACAGAAGTATATGTTTGGCTGAAGCGCCAAGCACGGGTCGGCCTATCCTGATATATGCACCTCAGAGTAGAGCGGCTGCCGAATATATGTCTGTGGCGGAGGAAATATTAGATCGACTTCTGGTAGAGCAAATGGCTGATTTCGAAACTCCCATAGGTCGAGTCTCTGAAGGTTATTCGGTAGGACTTTGATTATAAGCATTTCGTGTTAAGTAATAGCAATTCTGCTTGGCACATCTTTATAAATCGTAGCTTAGCAAATTTTATGCCGGTAATGAGTGCTCCGTAAAAGTCAAATAATAAATTGTAAACGTGTTAAAAAGTGCGTAGAACTTACTAACTTTTGCTCAAAATGTGCGTAATTTTGGAAAATGTTCTAAAAAATAAATGTAAAAAATGCTAATTCACAACATGTGAAGAAGAATAACCCGCAAACCTTGCTCTGCCGAAGCGACTACGCTACGCAAAGGCGAGTAAACTGATGGTCTAAATACGCCAATGGCGGATCTAGTATTGTAAAAAATGCGGGATAGATATTCAAAGTGAATGCATTTTGTATAAACCTTTTTATATCTAAAAAGTAAACTTATGCGACGTCCTATAACACTTTTTCTTGCCTATATTAACTTTCCTATCAGGCGATCCTTGTCATTATCAATAAGCCTCACCTTAATTAAGTCGTTCTTTTTTAAGCCTTTGCAACTGCCCTGTATCTCAACCATAAAATATCTTTCAGCTCGGCCATGAGGTCGGCTGGCATCATTTTCCAGCAGTACCTCGGCTGTTTCGCTAATAAATTGCTGCCGGAAGTGGATCTGCAATTTTCTATCCATCTCGCGTAAGATTTTTGACCGCTCTTTTATAATTTTAGAATCTATAGTATCTTGCATATTTGCAGCAGCCGTGCCTTTACGCGACGAAAAGGTAAAAACGTGCATTTTAGCAAAACCAACTTCTTTGGCTAATTTAACAGTCTGTTCAAAATCAGCCTCAGTTTCAGTAGGAAAACCGACAATTATATCGGACGTTATAGCTGGTCTATCAAGTCGAGATTTAATCATCTCTACTTTTTCTATAAAGTTATCTGCATTGTATTGTCTGCACATCTTTTTCAGAATTATATTTGAGCCTGACTGGAGTGATAAATGCAGGTGCGGCATGATGTTATGGTGCGCGCAAAAAGTATCAAGAAGTCGCAACGTGACATCACCCGGCTCAAGTGAGCTTAATCTAATTCTTACAAGGCCGGGGATTTGTGCAATCTTGTCTAAAAGATTAGCTAAATTATCATTTTGTTGAATGGGCCAGTTTTTTCTTCTGACGGTTTGTTGACCGTAAGCGCCGAGGGATACGCCTGTTACGACGATTTCTTTATGCCCGGCAGCGACGAGGTTACTCGCTTCCTGCAGAACCAAATCAGCGGGTTTGTTGTGAACAAAAGGGCGAGTTTTGGGTACTATACAATAGGTGCAGTAACCATCACAGCCGTCCTGGATCTTTAGAAAAGCCCGGGTATGGCCTTTAAAAGAGGTTAAGGATGGAAGCTCAGCAAGCCGGGTTAAATTGTTTTTACACTTGATGTTATCATCGTTTTTTGTTTTAATTGTGATGTTTTGACAGGGTGGGAATTCTTGGGAACTCGTGCAATGCAGCGAGGCGCTGCTTCGTAAAGTAACATCTGAGTCGGAAGATTCGCCTGATACTATTTGACTTAGCCTGGTGGCGAGCGCATAACAGTGGCTTATTAGGAGTACATTTTCTCCAAGGTCGTTTAATTCACCTGTTTGGACACGGGGCAGGCATCCACAGACCACTATAGTAGTATTGGGATTGAGTTTGTTAGCTTTTCGTATGTATTGTCGGCTTTTGGCGGAGGCGGTATGGGTAACGCAGCAGGTATTGACAATCACAAGGTCGGGCCTCTGCGACATTTCAGTGTGGTCGAGGCCAAGCTGTTCAAGCAACTGACGAATCTGCTGACTTTCATACTGGTTAACTTTGCAGCCGAGGGTATTTATGGAAAAAGTTTTCATAATATGATATAATTTATATGGGTTTGTAAAAATTGACAAGGTTAATGAATTGGTAAGCCATAAAGTGGGAGGTTTGTTATGGCGACGGTATCCGAAACGGTTTGGGCAATAGATTTGGGCAATAATTCGCTAAAAGCACTACGTTTGGCGATTGTCGGCGGAGTTGTACAAGTAATCGGCTTTGATCATATCCAACACGGCAAAATACTTTCTGGAAGCGGTGTCAAGCCTGCTGAAAGGGATGAGCTTATCGCATTAAGTTTGCGCCAATTTGTACAGCGAAATGATTTGGGTAATGATGAAATAATTATTTCTGTACCGAGCCAAAATAGTTTTGCACGATTTGTGAACCTGCCACCTGTCGAGCCAAAGCGCATTCCGGAAATTGTCAAGTTTGAAGCTGTTCAACAGATTCCCTTTGATATCAACGAAGTAGAGTGGGACTGGCAGTTGATGACGGCAGAGGACAGTCCTGATAAGAAGGTTGGTATTTTTGCGATTAAAAAGGAAGCGGTGAATTCGGCATTGGAGCATTTTGAAAGAGAAGATTTACCAATCAGCTACGTTCAAATGGTACCAATGGCACTATATAACTATATAATGTATGACCATGCTGAATTGCTCAATTCGGATAATCAAGCTGTTATTGTTCTTAATGTGGGGGCAGAAAATACCGATTTGGTTGTCTGCACAAAGTCGGCGGTTTGGCAACGTTGTATCCTTATAGGTGGTAATACCTTTACTAAGGCTATTGCGGATGCGTTCAAGCTTAATTTTGAAAAAGCAGAAAAGCTAAAACGTACGGCTCCGGTAAGCAAATATGCACGGCAGATTCTGCAGGCAATGAAGCCGGTTTTTACCGATTTAGTCTCTGAAGTTCAGCGCTCATTAGGCTTTTATAGTACTTCCAACCCCAACGCTAAATTTATAAAAGTTATTGCTCTGGGTGGTGGGACAAAATTACGCGGCTTGCTGAAATATTTGCAACAAAGTCTGCAGTTACCAGTTGAACGGTCAGATTCATTTAAAAAACTTGCGATAGGAACAGGTGTTTCAGCAGCAAAATTCCATGAAAACGTCAGTGACTTCGGTGTTGTTTATGGTCTTGCAATTCAGGGCTTGGGCCTGGCAGCGATATCTGGCAATCTGCTCCCGAGGAGTGTCGCCAGGTCAATGGCATGGGTAAGTAAGGGAAGATATTTTGCAGCAGCAGCTTGCTTGTTGCTTCTGGTTTCACTTATGGCCTTGGCCAGAACCGCCATAGACAAAATCAATTATACAAGAAATGATCGAATTCGGAGCGAGATTGGCGGGGTTCTTGACGATGCTAAAGAGGCTCGTGATCAGCTCAAGGAGCAAGAGCGTAGAGGTTCTGAATCACAAGATGAAATAAAGAAATACTTTGAACTTTTTAAGTATCGTGAGGTTGTTCCGTTGTTGCATGAAGCCATACTCGTAACTCTGCCGAATGCACAAAACAATCCTGCACAAAAAGAGCTTTATGAAGCTTTTGCCCACGATGATGTCGAATCTGTTATGCGTATCCCTCGCAAGGACCGAAAGCAACTGTTTATAACCAGTATGTCGGCTTATTATTCAAATGATCTTGCCACAGCACAATTTGGTGCTACAGCTATGATGAGAAAGAGTAGCATGGGCTTAGGCCGAGAAGAGGCAATGGAAGGCTATGATATGATGATGTATGATCAGACGATGATGGATCCGCTTATGCAGTCCCGGTATTCTCTGGACTATCCCTTAGGAGGTCAGCAAACTCAGGTTGAGAAGGAACGGGGATTTGTAGTCACTATAGCCGGATACAGTCCCTATAGAGACATAGGTGAATTGCTTGACCCTTCCGGAGTTGGAGATAATCGCAATAAATGGGGATTTGTTACTCGGTTGCAGCACCTCGATGAAATTATTGACGGCAATTGCCCATTTAAGTTGTTCAAAAAAACCGATATCGAGCATTGCAAGCTGGATAGAGGTCCGGTAGATTTATCTGCTGACGTACCTGCGGGTATAGGTATTATAGATGTCATACCTGGAATGAGCGGCCAGGTTGCACCTGGAGCCTTCGGTGCGAGCAGTGGAACAGGCGATAGGCAGGTTCTAAGGGATCCAATGACAAAAGAAATTATCAGTAAAGTTCCTGTGCTGGATGAGTATGGCAGAGAAATAATCGATCGCAGAACAGGTAGTCCTATGAATGAAACCAACGATTATTGGTTCGTATTAAACTTTAAAGTTATTTGGAAGTTTGCCCCCGCTCCGCCTGAGCCTCCTGCGGGTCTTGTGTCACCCTTTGGACCTGCACCTGCTCGGCCTCCTTCTTCATCGAGCAGTTCACGTGATAAAGGGTCAGTGGGAATTGACTTCTAAGGTTTACGGGTTGTAAGAAGGAGTTCTGGAGTGTGGAAATAAGAAGTCATTTAATAAAATAGATTGGTGAGACAAAATGAATTTACCAAATTTCAAAAGTATTCTGCAAAAACTAAGCGTTCTTAAAAATAATTCATCGATACTTGTAGCAATTATCATAGCAGTAGTTGCTATAGTTCTCTTTATCCCTACACAGATAATCAGCGGCAGGCTCAAGAGACAGATCGAAGATGAAAGTCTTAAAAAAGGCGAGTTGGTTCAGAGTATGGATGCCATTTCACGTGAGCAATGGAAGGTGGAAGAGCAGTACCAGCAATCTTATGCGAATGATGCCAATCAAATACAGCAGCTTGCTAAGGACACCTCTAAAAGAGAGTTACTTAGTTATAAGATATTTCCTGAGCCGATAGATAAGTCGGCTTTGATTTTTGAAGAGTTTGGCGACCGATTTCGCAAAGGTGTGGAAAAGTTGATTGCCGGGCTAAATTCATCTGATTCCCCCAGTGACACCGAGCTGCAGCAAAGTCTGCAGAGTTCATCCATACGCAGTCGCTTCAGGGGTATGAGACCATCTTCAAGGGGCTCTTCTTCATTTGGCCGGTATATGAGAGGAAGCTCATTCAGAATAATGAACGACATTGATGCAACAATAGTGGATGAGATTTGTCTGGATAAAGCTAAATCAGGTTTAGTCTATGCCAGTCCGGTTGATGTGAGTGGATATGAATTCTGGAGAGAGTATCAACACCCCGGCAGGGAGGAAGCGATTAAAGATTGCTGGTATTGGCAATTGGGATACTGGATTATTGAAGATGCTATCGATACCATAGAAGCCATGAATGCCGGCTCGAAAAGTGTTCTTACTTCACCTGTTAAGCGACTTATGAGGGTTGGTTTCGCGCTTAGTGAAATGAGGGGCATGGGGTTGCGAGCAGCAAGAATGGGTCGGCGAGCTGCAAGGAAATCGTCGGAAGATAAACCCACTTATGTTCTTTCGATACAGGAAGGGCTGACCGAATCCTGTACAGGAAGATTCAGCAACGAAGATATTGATGTTATACATTTTAATCTGGTTGTTCTTGTTCGTGCGGATGCTATTTTGCCATTTATGGAGGAGCTTTGTAGCGCCAAGCAACATAAATTCAGAGGTTATCCTTTCGGTGATGGTTCGGAGAAAACATACAAACATAATCAGATAACGATTTTGGAAAGTAATATTAAGCCGATAGACACGCAGAATGATCCAAGTCACTATCTATACCGTTATGGCGAGGACGCTGTGGTGGAGCTGGATTTGATCTGCGAATATATCTTTAATAAGGCTGGTTATGATTTGGTAATACCCAAGGTGCTAAAGGATGAGCTTCAGGGCGAGGAAGACAAGAAAGAATAATTTATATTTAAGTCGTTTCCTAACAGCGTATAGAAAAATACGCGGTGAAAGGCATGAAAGATGATGATAATTAAGAAAGTCGGATACTTTTTAGAGGAGCATATTGAGAAGATAGTGTTTGCTGTTGTAGGGCTGGTTTGTATCTGGCTTTTGATTTTTCGTGTTCTTATCAGTCCTAACGCAGTCAGCTATGGTGGTGAGAAGTTCAGCCCCAGCGAAGTTGATAAGCGTATCAATGTCCAGGCTAAGGAGTTAGAGCACAAGCTGAATCAGCCGCCTGAGCCTAAACCGGATTATGTGTCGCGATTGACCGGCGTTTTAGACCCAAACGACCCCGTGAGAACAGGGATATGGGGTGATTTGCAACACGGTTTTACTGGTTTATTTGCCTCAGCCATAAACGGTATTGATACGGATGTGTCTATACCAATGCCGCCACCTATTTCGAGTCAGATAAGTGACGGTAAAGAATATGCTCTTCCGGTAATTAATGGGGTTATTGGTGAGGTCAAGGATGTTGCAGTTGAGCACATCAGAGCAGCAGCTTATGTTCCTACACAGCCGGTTACTGAGGAGGTTACTTATGAAAATGCGATGCCTCAGCCGGATGATATCGACTTGGTGACGGTTGAAGCAAAGTTTAATGTTGCGGAATTATACAGAAGGTTTCGTGAGAGTTTTAACAGCGACTTTGTCAAGGAAGAATGGCGCGATCCTTGTCTGGCGGTACCGGTTTTTGCAGCGGTTCAGCTGCAGAGACAAGAGCGGCTTGATAACGGCGGTTGGAGCGATTGGGTGACATTGCCTCGAAGCAAGATCGACCATCGCAAAAGGCTATTTGAAATTGTAGAAAATGTTGAAGCTTTGCCACCTGGAGGAATAACGGTTCGCTTGCTGCAATTTAATGAGCCGGACATGAGAATGGAACTATTGCAGCCACAGGTTTATCAGATTGCATCTGCAAATGAGGAATGGTTTCCCCCCTCATTACACGGGAAGTACCTGGATCTAAGAAAAAAGGAAAAGGCAGAGCAAAGGCGTGAGGAGATAGAGACGAAGAAAGAAGAGGAGTTGCGTGAACGCGAACAGCGAATTGACGATAGACGAGGGGGTAGTACAGGTACATTTGGAACAAGACCCAGTACAGGCAGGGCTGGTGGAACGACTTATGAGGGATATGGTAATACTACTGAAGGACTTCGTGGTACAAGAGGTGCCAGGCCGAGAACAGGTCGACCGGACCGCAGAACCGGTCAGACTGACATGGGACTTTACGGTGATACGGGACAGATTGGTGGGAGGCAGTCCACCCGTAGTGGACCCAGAACAAGAGGCAGAGATGAGCGCAACCTCGATCCGGATTATTTATCGGGAATTGAGGGCGTAGAAGCTCGGACAAAACCATCGTCGGATGATGTTTATAATGAATTTCAGGGGAAGTTGATTACAGAATGGACTGATATATCCAAGATGCGTGAGCCTTTGATGTTCTGGGCGCTTGATGATACTCTTGATCCGGGCAAGAGTTATCGATACAGGATTCGATTAGGTGTTTTTAATCCGATTGCCGGGACTAATAAGTTCAAACAACAAAGCAAATCTTACAAAGATGTGGTTATTTTGTGGAGCGAGTTTTCCGATACCACCGAGCCGATAAGCATTCCGCGGAGGATATATCTTTTTGCAAAGGAGATACAGGAAGCTGCAAAAATGGTTACGGTTCAGGTCTCTAAATATGTATTGGGTTACTGGTATAGTAAAGATTTTGTAGTCAGGCAGGGTGAGGCTATAGGCAAGCTTGTAGAGTTGGAGCGTCCAGCCTCCAATGAATCCAGAGGTATTCGGGGGTTCCCCTTAAGTGAGGCCAACCGGTACCCCTCTATGCGTGATCCCAGACGGATGGATTATTTTCGGCCAGAAGACAGAGCCAGAGAACCTGAGAGTATCGATTATAGTACAGGTGCTGTTTTAGTTGACGCCATACCTGTAAATGATTGGTCGGGTAGAGGGAGTCTTCGTCCCAGACATTATTTTGATATGCTTTACAGTTTCGATGGGACAACTATTGAACGCACGGCAATTTCAAATGGGAATTGGCCGCAGGATCTCCAAGTTGCATTCAATGAGATCAGAAGTTTACAAAGAGAGTCGAAAGAACCTTTGAAGACCTGGCAAAGCGGAGGAGGACAACGTATCAGACCGCGTACACCTACACCTGGTTTGGAGGGATATGGAGGTCTTGAGGAGGTGTATGGAGGATACGACATGATGTATGATGAAATGATGGGGGGAAGGAGACTTCGTTAGCCCGTTCACCGAAGTACTTATGCTACGTAGCATGGGTCGATGCTAAGGAGAACTTTGCAGAGTAGGATTTGAGAGGCTGATACCTGACTGCAGGGGCACAAACTCGACTTAACTCGTCTGAAACAATGTCCATACATTGGTGTTGATTCGGTGGATCCCACCAGATGTTCCCTTCTACAATTAAAGGGCCGTCGCAGGTTAGAGCTATGTCCCATCCAATTGTTCGTATAGGCAAAAACTTCAATGCTGTTTCTTTTACCAATCTGCATGTCTGGGGCCACAATGGCAGTTGAAATCCCTCAAAAGGAATTCCTGTTTTGGGATGGATCGGTATAATTTTTGGGCCCGAACCATTGGCCATGATTTGATTGGCCGGTTTTAGGAATCCGTCATCCAGAGAGATTGCTGCTTCTACATTGCCGGTCAGGCCATCTATATATGTGTCCACCAAATGTTGGCCTATAATCGGCTTGAAATGCGCATGCAGGATACGACACTGGCTATTTCTGTCAACAATGGTGATAAATCGGATCGTCTGGAGAGCTTGAGTACCGGTGAGACGTATCAGTTCAGGATGATTCTTTAGCTGCTCTTGAATTATAAAGTTTTCGTGTTGGGGATCTGAAAGTAGCGCATCGTATAGGTCGACTGATTCATATGCTCGTCCGGAAGCGTCGATAAATCTTTTGTTAGACCTGCTGAATATATTTAGCCCTTCGCCATAAGCTCCTTGGGCGGGCTTAACAACGAACACCTCTGGCAACTGGCAGTCGAAGAACTTCCTCCAATCCTCACGACTTGCCAGGACCGAACTGTCGCAGGACCATCCTGCAACTTTTTTTAAAAAGATAGCATACAGCTTAGGGATGGGGACACCCAATGCCATACAATATCGGTAGAAGATACTTTTGTCTTTTAGCAGAGGGGCCCATGATACGGGATTTATGGCTTCTTGCAACTTCGTCAATTTCTTTCTGCTTATATATTTAGAGAGTTCATCATTGGAAAGGTCCGGATTGAATAATCCGAGTCGAAATGCTTCATCAGGTAAGAAACATCGCTGGTGACACAAACGAAACGAGTGCAAAAAAACCCGGGGGTAACTTGTGCTGCAAATCCTTGCGGCCTTGCCACAGAATTTAGTTATCTGGAATAATTGTTGTAGGGTTCTGGAAGGTCGCTTTAATAGCTTAAGTACCATTTTAAGTAAACCTTTCACGCAAGATGCGTCTAATTTCGCTTTCTTTGTTTTTCAACGTTAGCTTTTTAGGAATGTGAATTCGGCCCGCCAAGGTTCTAAGAATGCTTTTTTTGGAACTTGCTTTTTCTCGGCCAGACATCCAGAGTGTTCGAAAATACTTGTGTGACTCAAGATTCGCTAAGACTGTAGGAGTTGTTTGACTTCTATCAGATAATTTTAATAGTCTCTTAATCATCTCTTTAAAATCTCCGAAGAACAAATTGCGAATTTGGCTATCGGAGCTTTGTAAGTGACTAAGCCCAGGCCCAACGACTCCACCACTATTGACAACAAAATCGGGTAGAAGTTTTATCCCTTTTTCATTAAGCTTCAGTTCTCCATTTGGAGTACAGGGTACATTGGCTGCCGGTATAACAATACTGCAATTAAGATCCTCAGCTACTTTCTCAGTAAGCGAATAAGCCCGAGCGCAGGGGATATGGATATTCATAGGCAGAGAGAATAACTGCTCTTTAGAAATAATTTGCCAATTTCCATTTTCCTCTACCCAAAAATCATTGGCTTTCTCTAAAGATTTCAAAATCTGTTTTACATCAAGGCCGTTAAGATTAGCCACGGCGCCGATGCGTGTTGATGCTCCTATTAGCTTGGCACCCCATCGGTCGATTTCTATTGCCATGTATTTGCCGACATTACCCAATCCCTCAATCGTAATCAGGCATTGTTCTGCCGGGACTTGATAATATTCGGCCCATGCCAGCACTGCAGAAAATGTTGACAGCGTTGTAAAATAGGCTGAATTGCCCAGCGGTGTGTGGATTTTTACTCCCGCACCTTGGTACAGATTGACGATGTCAACTTGAGATGAGTTCATATCAGTCCATGGCCAATAAACTCTTGATTTAATTAGTGGAGCAATATGCTCGCCGTATTTTCTTAACATTGTCACGCGGTCGGCGAGGCCGATGCCAAAAGGCAATCTTATCGCTGCTTTTGCACCACCATAATCTGCTTCATAGAAACAGTACTTGTAGGTCATCGCCTTGGCCAACAACTCTACCTCTTGCTGACTAACATCAGGGTATAATCTAATCCCCCCGCAAGAACCACGAGGACCAAATGAGTGGATCACCAGCCAACCCTGAAGTTCAAATGCGGGGTCTTCAATTTCCACTACGAACAAGGGTAAATCAGGGATTTTTTCCGGGGCTAAAGTCTTCGTTGATATATCAATCTTCATCTTTCAGGTTATTTATGTACATAGTTTGTTATGAACAATATTCATTTGTTTAGGAAATATGTTATATTAAATACTATCCTGTCAAGAACTTATTCTTGGTGACGTTTGAGATAAGGACTATTCAACGTCGACAAATATCAGAGCAGATACAGCGAGATAAATCCGAGGTCGCTTAAGCCAGGAGATCGGGAAAAATATGTGAATATCCGGTCGGGATCGATTATAATCGCTGAGGCGCGGCATTGATAGGCTGATGATTAGTTATTGAAATTCAAAATGATACGAATTCTTTACCTTTCTCGCGGGGGTGCGGTCGGCGGCAGCCAGAGACAGCTCCATTATGTCGTTACAAATCTTGATCATAGCTATGAGCCGATTGTAGTTTGTCGTAATGATGGCCAGTTTTTTGGCCAGTTACGCGACTGTGGTATCAAAACAAGCGTTTTTACGCTTCATCCGTGGCGGAAATTTCCAGCCGTTCTTTATCGCTGCATAGATGCTGAGCGCCTTGCCAGGTATGCACAAGAACAGCAAGTTTCTCTGGTACACAGTTCCGACCTGTGGCTCAGCGGCTATATGGTTTGGGTAGCGAGGAGGCTGAAAATACCATCAGTTCTGCATATCCGTACGCCGATTCACCCAGATGAGGTCTACAAACACCACTGCTATCAGGCCACAGTGATTGTCGCAATATCACACCGGATAAAACAAAACTTGCTCTGTGCCGGAATCCGTCCGGAAAAAATCATGCAGATCGATGATGCTGTGAACCTGAAGATCTTTAGGTCTATGGGGTTTGAAGAAAATGTTTTGAGGCGGGATTTTTCTGTAGATGGTAGAGTTCTCGTAGGTATTGTGGGGAGAATTGAGCCTTCTAAGCGCCAGTTAGATTTTCTTCAGGCAGCCGAGCAGGTTGTGCGTGGTTTGAATAGAAATGTGACTTTTTTTATCATTGGTGATACTCATTCTCGGAAATATTTTGAAAAGCTGAAGAGTTTTATTAGAGACAAAGGTTTGCAACGGCATGTTATCTTAACCGGCAGACGTGAAGATATGCCGCAGGTGTTGTCTTCCTTGGATATATTAGTGAGCCTTTCCGGTGGGTCTGTGATGTTCGAGGCGATGGCTTGCGGCAGAGCAGTCATTTCCGCGGGATTCAGCAGGGAAGAAGACTCGGTACACATTCAAAATAGCCGTACCGGCGTGCTTGTAACCTCAACGCGGAATTCTGACTTGGTTCAGGCCTTAAATCAGTTAATAGATTCTCCGGATATGCGCAGGCAAATCGGCCAGGGGGCAAGAAAGTGGGCTGAGAGTAATTTCTGTCACATCGCTATGGCAGCAAAGACAAAACAGCTTTACCGTCGGCTTCTGCAGGGTTGACGGGGAAACGAGTTTCCATTCGCAGACAAAATGCAGAACTGGGGGCGGATATAATTTCATAAAATAAAAAGTTGCAAAATCTATGTCTTTATCCTATGATTTGGCGCTTGTTTGTGTCTGTGAAAGGATCTATACATGAAACATGATGTAGCTGATTTGTCTTTAGCGGTAGGGGGCAAGAAACGTGTTCTCTGGGCTGATAATGATATGCCGGTTCTGGCATTGATACGTAAGAAGTTTTCACAAAGCAAGCCTCTAAAGGGCATGAATATTTCTGCCTGTTTGCATATAACCGCTGAAACAGCTAATCTTGCTCGAACCCTGAAGTCGGCGGGAGCAAATGTGGTACTATGTGCTTCTAATCCCTTGAGCACCCAGGATGATGTGGCTGCGTCATTAGTGAAGGATTTTAAAATACCGGTGTTTGCTATTTGTGGAGAAAATCGCAGCACCTATTACAAACACATAAACCAGACCTTAGATCACCAGCCGGTTATTACATTTGATGACGGTGCGGATTTGGTCAATGAGCTGCATACCCACAGGACTAAAGATGCCGGTCGAATAATTGTGAGTATGGAGGAGACTACTACCGGCGTTATCCGTCTGCGGGCAATGGAGAGAGCGGGACTTTTAAAGTTTCCGGTTATCGCTGTAAACGACGCTGCAACTAAACATCTCTTTGATAATCGCTATGGCACAGGCCAATCAACGGTTGATGGTATCATTCGCGCGACCGATTTGCTGATGGCTGGCAAGAAGATTGTCGTTGCAGGGTATGGCTGGTGCGGCCGAGGCTTTGCCATGCGGGCAAGAGGCATGGGTGCTATTGTCATCGTTACGGAAATCGATCCGGTCAAGGCGCTTGAGGCTGCTATGGACGGCTTCCAAGTTTGTCCAATGGCTGAGGCAGCGAAGGTCGGCGAGCTGTTTGTAACACTAACCGGTAATAAAAATGTTATTCGTTCGGAGCACTTCCGCTTGATGAAGGATAGAGCGGTGATTGCCAACAGTGGACATTTCAATGTAGAGATAGACATACCGGCTTTGAAAAAGCTCAGTAAAAAAGTCAACCGCCAGGTGCGCAAGCATGTTGATGAATATATACTTAAAAACAACAAGCGGATTTATCTTCTTGGCGAAGGCAGACTTATAAACCTTGCTGCAGCCGAGGGACATCCTGCAAGTGTGATGGATATGAGCTTTGCGACCCAATCGCTGGAAGCTGAATATATAGCAAAAAGAAAAGGAAAGCTGGCTATCGCAGTGCACGATGTCCCTGTCCAGATAGAGCAGCAGGTAAGCAAGCTTAAGCTGAAATCAATGTCAATCAACATAGATAAACTCACTGCCGAACAGATTAAATATTTAACCACAAGTGGCGAAGGGACGTAACACACAGCGCTAAGGAACACCAGAACTTAAGAAGACAGAAG
>CAZVUF010000024.1:0-18198 GCA_964629355.1 uncultured Pirellulales bacterium
ATTCCAAGTCACGTGCGGAAGCGTTCGGCAAAGAGGTTAAAAGGCGGATAATGCTCGGCACTTATGCCCTTTCGAGCGGCTATTATGATGCATACTATTTGAAAGCGCTTAGGGTCAGAAACCTGATACGAGGCGATTTCGACAAGGTCTTTCAGAAATGCGATTGTATTATTATGCCAGTCTCGCCGACTCCGGCTTTCAAAATTGGCGAGAAGGTCGCTGATCCGCTTACGATGTATCTTTCCGACATTTATACCATAGCTGCTAATTTAGCTGGTATTCCAAGTATTAGTGTCCCTGGCGGTTTTGATGATACAGGATTGCCAATCGGATTGCAAATACTTGCTCCTGCTTTCACCGAGGATAAATTATTGCGGATTGCGAGAATGTTCGAGACCCAGACAGATTGGCACAAGAAAAAACCACCAACTTTCGTGACCCGTGAATCGTGCAATAAGTGATAAATAACTTAATGAATTAAGAAAATGACTGAACTGCAATATAAAGTTGTTGTAGGTTTAGAGATACACGTTCAATTGTGCACAAAGAGCAAGATGTTCTGCGGTTGTGCAGTGGAGTTCGGTCAAATACCGAACAGCAGGGTTTGTCCTGTTTGTCTTGGTATGCCGGGTGTGCTGCCGATAATGAATAAACAAGCAGTAGAATATGCAGCTCTGGCAGGTCTCGCACTTAATTGCCAAATAGCCACTTTCACTAAATGGGATAGAAAAAGCTATTATTATCCTGATTTGCCAAAGAATTATCAGATTAGCCAATACGATTTACCCCTCAGCTCGAACGGCCATATAGAAATCCTGCTTGATACCGGACAAACCAAAAAGATCAGAATAACAAGAGCACATCTGGAAGAGGACGCCGGTAAAAATCTGCACACAGCAGGTGACTTCTCACAGGTAGATCTGAATAGGGCAGGGACACCTTTACTGGAGATTGTTACTGAGCCGGATATGAATAGTGCCGCCGAAGTTCGGGCACTGGCAGTAGAACTGCAACGAATGGTAAGATATTTAGGTGTCTCCGAAGCAGGCATGCAAAAAGGCCACATGCGTTTTGAGCCAAATGTCAATTTGGTTATCACCAAAGCGGGTGTCGAATACAGAACACCCATAGTCGAAATCAAAAACCTCAATAGCTTTCGTGCGCTGGAAAGAAGCGTAGATTACGAAATAGCAAGGCAGTTAGACGAGTTTATGGAAACCGGCAAGACCATGGAGCCGGGGACTAAATCAACACGCGGATGGGATGACGTCAGAGAAGAGACTGTGTTGCAAAGAGAAAAAGAGGAGGCGCATGATTATAGGTATTTCCCAGACCCCGACCTTGTGCCTGTGGAGGTAACAGGACAATGGCTTGAGAGTATTAAGACTCAATTGTGTGAGCTGCCGCTGGTAAAGCAAATGCGTTATGTCCGGGAGTATGGATTAAGCGATTATGACGCCGGCGTTTTAACTGCGGAGCGCTCAATGGCTGAACTTTTTGAAAAATCAGTTTCTTTGGGCGGAGGTCCGAAACGGGTTTGTAATATAATCACACAAGACTATTTGAAAATAGCAAATGAAAAAGGTTGTAATGTAGTAGATTTAGGGATTACTCCCAGCACAATTGCGGAATTAGCCCGAATGGTTACGATTGGACAACTGAGTTCTACCGCCGTAAGTACAATATCAGCTATAACTACCGCTGATTTGACTAAAACCCCTACACAGATCGCCAAAGAATATGACCTAATTCAGAAAAGCGACGCTGGCGAGCTGGAGGCGATAGTTGAGAAGGTGTTAGCGGAAAATCCGAAGGCGGTTAATGATATCAGAAGCGGCGGTAAAAAGAGCGGAAAAGCTCGAGGCTTTTTACTCGGCCAGGTAATGCAAAAAACCGAAGGCCGAGCAAATCCTAAGGTAGTTTCCGAAATTCTGGCCAGGAAACTTAGCTGAAATCCTCCGGCTATAAAGGGAAAAGCAATGAAAATAGAAAAAAGCAGTAATATCAGTAAATCACCGGTCAAGGCCGATGGCGCGAAAGACGTAGCAATAAGATGGCTTATTTCAAAAGAGGATGGGGCAGAGAATTTTGCAATGAGGTTATTTGAAGTGCAGCCCGGTGGATTTACACCATTACATACTCACCCTCACGAACACGAAGTTTTTATTATTGAAGGCCAAGGCATTTTTGTTTATGAAGGCAAACAGCATCAATTCAGCGCTGAATATGCGATATTTGTGCCCGGCAATAAACAGCATCAGTTCAAAAACACCGGAGATTCGACTTTGAGAATGCTGTGCATTATTCCGACAACAGCAGCGTAAGGTGTTATAAATCCAGCAATAAACTACAGAGCTCGAACCGGATCGAGAGATATTTTTATATTTAGACACCAAATCCGTCAGGACCCGACCTAAACGGCTTGTTGGGGGGTTTTTCACCTACGTTTTACATGTTGTCTTTCTTTATTAAATTCAACGGTAATTTCTCAAATCTTTGCAAAAAATGGGGTTGACTTTTCAGGTTAAACTCGTTAAACAAGATAAACATACTAAAGTAGTTGTAATGAGGGCGTGGTGGCTGTATTGACATCTGTCACTTCTTAATCACAGGGATGCACCTGGCAGGCAGGTAGCTTGCAGGAGACGGAATGATGCGGGGCTCGGAGCCAAGCAGCCAAAAGTCAATTGAACAAGTGGGAAAGCCGCGCGCACACAAAGCGAAATTGGAACATGTCAACCATGATGTAGTCGAGAGCAAGAAGACACCGGAGGGACTGAAAGACTTATATCGGTCTATGATGGAAAATGTCCGCGTTGCGGTCGCGCTGATAGATCTAAACTACAAAATACTTATGGTGAATAATGCCATGAGCAAATATTTCCGCAAGCCTGCCTGCGAGTTTATTGGTCGGGAATGTTTCCGAGAATTCGAAAAACGCGAGTCAACATGTTCTCATTGCCCTGGTAAGCGAGCGATAGCGACCGGCCAACCGGCGGAGACCGAGACCGAAGGAGTTCGTGATAACGGCTACCATATTCCAGTCCGTATCCAGGCCTTTCCGACTATTGGGCCGGATGGTGCAGTGACTGGGTTCATTGAGATAATAGAAGACATCACCGAGCGCAAGAAGGCAAAGGAAAAACTTCTTGATTATCAGGCACAGCTTAAATCTTTAGCTTCTCAATTGACGCTAACCGAAGAACGCGAAAGGTATCATCTCGCTACAGAACTGCATTCCCGTATTGGTCAGTCGCTGGCGATTTCCAAGCTGAAAATAGACATCTTGCGTACATCCGGGCTTGCCGAGAGTGCGGCTAAGGATCTGAAGGAGGTTTCTGATTTACTGGACAAGACGATTAGTGAAACAAGGAAATTGACATTTGACCTTAGCTCACCTATACTTCATGAGTTGGGCTTTGAATCTGCCGTTGCAGCATGGCTCAACGAGGAAATAGAGCAAAAGTATAGTATCGCCGTTGAACTGGAGAAAGATAAAAAACCGAAACCGCTGGGTAATGACACCAAAACGTTATTATTCCGTGACGTACGCGAGTTGCTTATAAACGTTGTTAAACATTCAAGAGCGACTAAGGTTAAGGTCTTGATCCGCCGTATCGGCGACAGAATACGCGTATGTGTTGAAGATAACGGCATCGGATTTAATCCTGCCGAAGTAGCCGCAAAGTCGGCAAGAGAAGGTGGATTTGGGCTTTTTAACATTCGACAGGGATTGGAGCAATCAGGGGGACTTCTCGAGATTGAGTCTGCACCGGGTTGCGGTTGCAAGATTACAATGCTGGCTCCATTGAAAAAAGAGAAAAATACGAAGGGGGCTTAATACTATGACCGCGAGAATTTTGTTGGCGGATGATGACCGAATAACTCGACAAGGTTTGCGCAGCCTGATTGAGAAAGAACATGATATCGAGGTAGTTGATGAAGCAGACGATGGCCGCAAAGCGATAGACCTTGTACGAAAGCTCGTTCCGGATATGGTAATCATGGATATAACTATGCCGAACCTAAACGGTATTGATGCAACTCGTCACATTGTTCGAGAGTTCCCGCAAGTAAAGGTAATTGCCCTATCCATACACTCCAATAGGGCATTTGTGGTGGACATGCTTAAGGCTGGAGCATCCGGCTACGTATTGAAGGAATGTACCTTTGATGAACTCGTTGAGGCTATACGGACGGTAATTGATGGCGGTGTCTATTTAAGCCCCAAAGTTGCCGGCGTATTAGTAAACGATTATGTGCAGCGCTTAACCAGGATCACTGAATCACCTTTAGAGACCCTCACGGAAAGAGAACGTGAAGTGCTTCAACTCATCGGCGAAGGAAAAAATACGAAGCAGATTGCTTTACAATTACACGTCAGTACAAAGACCATTGAGGCAAACCGTCGTAAAATTATGGAAAAGTTAGATGCCCGTAGCATAGCTGAACTAGTCAAGATCGCCATACTGGGGGGACTAGCTTCACTTGAGGTGTGAGCAATACGAACCGGCTATAAATAAGCCACGAGAGTTTAAACCTGCTAAGTCTTTATTTAAAAAAAGCTATTTGTGACCAATAAAAGCATAGGTCATCTATTGGTCTAAATGGGGGCTTTGTAAGTACAAAACGGGTGTTTTAGTAGTCACATAAATAGGCAATGGTAGGTATATATTTAGGCATTTCCTATTTGTTTTAATTCTCGTTTTTATCGATAAAATCAGAATCGACAGGTCCATTCTAACTGTTTTTTAGATTTTTAGGGGGGAGGAGAGGGCGAGAAGCCAAAAAGCCGGTGGTTTCGCAACGACGGATTAAATGGGGGTGTTCCGCCGCAGCAAACCACAGGCGAATTGGCGGTGTTGCCTCGCCGAGGATTATTTTAGGGGTGGATTCCAAATAAAGCATGAGCATTTCGAGCGTTGTCTTTAGGTTGGTTTTTCCCTTTCATTTTATCAAAAGCTATTAAAATTTCTGCCTTTTCAAAATCTGCGGAGCTTGCGCTAAAATCTTACTTTCAGTTCCTTCAATCAGCCTTTTTATATTTTTTCTATGTCGGATGATTACCATTACGGGTATCGCGACTGCCGCAACAAGTAATGGCCATAGATTAACGAATTCCCAATCTGAAGTTATAATGATTGCCAAAATCAATATGAGAGGAAAAGAAATTGAAGCGATAATAGAAGCCAACGAAACATACCGCCATATCAAAACAACAGCCGCCCATATTACAATAGCAAATAAAGCACAAATTGTGTAAAAAGGCCAAAGCCCCAAAGCTACACCAAGACTTGTTGCTACGCCTTTGCCGCCCTTGAATTTCAGATATATAGGAAAAATATGGCCCAAGATGGCAGCACAGCCCACCATGAGCCATAACCAAAATACAACAGCCCGCTCGTCATACGAAGCTGTAAATATAGATATGGTAAAAAGCCGCATTGCGAGCATTGGCAGCAAACCCTTCAGCATATCCAGAATAAAGCACAAATAGGCCCATCTTCTGCCAAGGGCACGGGCCACATTTGTCGCGCCAATATTACCAGAACCTATAGAACGCAAATCTTTCCCATGTGCCTTTGCGATAATAAGGCCGAAGGGTATCGAACCAAGCAAATATGAGCCAATTAACAAAATAACAAATATCATTTTACTACTTGCTGCAAAAACATAAATATTCTTTACTCGTGCCTAATTATAATTAAAATCTTCAAAAAATCGATTGGCTTGCTTGTATTATATTTATAATTTAACTTACACTGTTACTTGAGTGGAAATTTTATCTGCTCTCCCATAGCATATTTTTAAAAGAAAAAAAACAAATGAATCTTTTTATCCTGACGAATAATCCAAAAAGAGCAAGCTTCAGACAGCGAATAGCAATTTATCTTGATACACTGCGAGCAAACGGCCTAAATTGTGAAGTTGCGAAGCTTCCATCTAGCTCTTTAGCTCGTCGGCGACTTTTTAAACAAACAGCAAAGTTTGAAGGCGTCTTCCTACACAGAAAAGGTTTGAACTTTATAGACGCCTTTTTCCTGTCTAAATACAGAAAAAAAGTCATCTACGATTTTGATGACGCTATAATGTATAGCGATAAAACTCCTGAACGCAATAGCCGGTCGCACTTTACACCCTTTAGCCAAAGTGTTGAATTAGCAGATATGGTTATCGCCGGCAATTCTTATCTTGCTGAACATGCGCTGAGATTTAATCAAAATGTTGTTGTTTTGCCCACCGGATTGGATATCAAAGCCTACAAGGTGCAGACGAACATTCAAAACGACGGGAAAATCCGTCTTGTTTGGATCGGCAGCCGCAGCACTCTTAAATATCTTGCCGAAATAAAACCTGCTCTTGAGCAAATCGGCTCCCGCTTTAACAATATAATTTTGAGGATAATATGCGACGATTTTTTTGACCTTAAGAATATGGAGGTGGAAAAATTTCAATGGTCATTAGAAAAACAACCAGTTGATTTAGCAACGAGTCATATTGGTTTAGCACCATTACCGGATAATCGTTTTACACGTGGAAAATGTGGCTTCAAAATTCTGCAGTATCAAGCCGCCAGCCTACCGGTTATTGCATCGCCGGTAGGTGTTAACTCCGAATATGTACGTCAGAATGTTACAGGCTTTTTAGCAACAAGCATCCAGGAATGGACCGAAAAAATTACTCAACTCATTAAGAATTCTCAATTACGAAAACAAATGGGAAACGAAGGATTGGCTCAGGTTCAAAATTTCGATACCGATATAATCGGAAAGAAACTGCTTGAATTGATTACAAAATGCCTTGCAGGTTGAATTCGATCTCTTGTGGCCAATTTCTAAGGAGGCGAGCACGGTCTTTTGCCCGATACCACTGATATGTCCACCTCAGCTTATGCACTTTCATTCCATCAAGGTCGGTTAAAATAGGGCCGTTCTCCGTAATTAAAATATTTGTATGTTTCAAATCGCCATGACTGATTCGGTGTTTGCCAAGCTCGTCGAGTAGTTTCTTGATTTGACGAGTTATTTCTAAACGCTCCTCCTGGGTAATATTACCGTCTCGTAGGAAGTCATAAAGCTTCCGTCCCTGGATATACTCAGTTACCAGATAAGATTTCCATACGAGCAATCCTCTACGATTCTCGATATAAGCAAGCCCCTTTGGTGTGGCTATATGAAGAATGCCAAGCCGATGTGCATGTAACCATCCTCTACAGGCGCGTGACTTCTTTATCGTATGCCGCATTGAATGGATAAACCCCTTATGGTTATACCGTTTAACTACAACATTCCTGCCGTTCCACGTCAAACAGGACACATAACAGGTATCACCATCTTTAAGAATTCGTCCTTTATCCATCAAAGAATCTATTTGCTCTATAAAATGAAAAGGATCGGAACCAATGCAAAAATCTGCATCGAACACAGCGATGTTCTCATCGGCCTTAATTCGCAAGTATCTCTTACTTGTCCGCAGGCACTTTTTTAACCCTTTCTTCACAGCTTTTTTCCGATGCTTAATTAATTGTTTTCGGAGTAATCTCTCATCTGATTCCCCGGGGTCCCAACCGCGGGCTCTCAAGTACTCCTCACAAAGATTTGAAATAAATTCGTTTTTGTCGTCCACAAGATAAGATACCAGCGAAGCTAATTGAGAAATACCTTTACTTCTTGTCACCTGATGCGATGAAAACTTCATCTGTCCGGGATCAAGCGTAAAGACTTTATTGCCATCCAGCAGAAAATTTCCCAAATTAAGGTCTTTTTGCAAAACCCCCCTGCTGTGCTCTTTAGCCAATTCTTTGCAAATCAGAACCATTATATCAAGCCTTTTGTTCTTATCTGTTGTTTTGTTGAAAACCTCAAGAGCAGTTAATGAATTGACGATTTTTTCCACTATCATCGCCCACCGTCCATCCGTTGTCTGCCCAAAAAATAAAGGCTCAGGTGAACTCAACTCCCGCTTTTGCAGTGATTTCAACCTCCGCCATTCTCTTTTAAAATGCCGCTTTGCACTAATTGTATGTGAGAACACCTTTGCAATCACAGCCCTGCCCTTCCAGAAGGCATCATAAACCTCACGTCTGCCTGGCACAGCCCTTAAAAGAGCTGTGCAAGTTAATGTCTCTGTCTTTCCTGATGCACATTTAATTAAAAGTTGAAAAGGAAGCTCATCCATACAATGCTTACGCCAATAATCAAAATCGTAAATCTTGCTATTATCTTCGCTTCTCAAGTACTGATTTATAAACAGATATTAACTGCTCAGCAACCCTGCCAATGGAGATTTTTTCTTTGAGATTATCTTCTGCGATTGCCTGGGATGCTTTTTTGATATTGTCAGTATCCGTGAAATAGCCGATCGCTTCTACCAGTGCAGTAATATTTTCAGGGGAACCAATAACTCTGCCATGCCGATTATCAACGAAAAAATCGGTTGCGCCGTTAAATCTGGTGGTTATTACCGGTTTACCTGCCGCCAAAGCTTCGAGAATGAACCGTGAACAAGGGTCATAAAAAGTGGGTAAAACAGCAACGTCGCTTATCGATAGGATATTTTGAACGTGACTGACAGGCCCCAGAAAAACAACCTTCTTATTTGTCTCAGACGAATCGATTTCATTTGCAAGCCGATGATACTTGCTTAGGTCACCATTACCAACCACGATTAAAAACATAGGCCGAGATGTTTTGCGAACAGTTGCTAACCGCATTGCCTTTATTAAAACAGCAAGTCCCTTTAATCGGAAATTGTTTGCTACGAATAAGAAAAAGACAGGTTTATCTGATTCCTCTATTCCCAATTGAGCCAGTATTTGAGAGCGGAGCTTGTCAGCTCTGTTTGAATCTATTTTTGTGCGTATTTTTATTCCGTTAGGCACAATCATTATACGCTCATCACTGACGTAATAGTGTCGTTTGAACTGCTCGGCAACGTACTGCGAGATGGCTACAATTACTGGCTTGTCGGGCTGTCTGCATAACCTACGTTCGGCCTGCAAAAGCACACTCCGGCGAAAATTAGCAAAGGCGGTTAGCTTCTTATAAGAAACTATGAATTTATTTTGGAAACTTTCTGCATTACGCAAAATTGATTCAGCGTAAGTACCTCCCCGCGGCTGGTAAATATCCGCGAAGGAAAATGGTAAAACACTGTGGATTAAACAATAGTGATTTTCAGACAAGTGTTTTTTTATAGCCTTAGCGAAGGCAAAGTAACCGGTGTGTTTGTTATGATTATCACGGCACAGGATATGAATGTTTTTAGTGTCCCTATAGCCTTTTGCCGCGAGTATATCCACTTCTATGCCGGTTTTTGAAATGGCGGTCGCTATCTCAAAAACCGAACGCTCTGCCCCGCCAAGGTTTATGTCCGCCCGCTCTATTATAATTGCGATTTTCATCTTTTGTAAAATATCAGGCCTAATTCCGCTGGGACACGAAAGGAACAAACCTGTTGTGTTTTACATCATGTTGAGCCATGCGATTCGCCCTATTCAAGACTTTACGAATAAAAATTTTGTCTTCATTAGTAAGCCTGTCTCGCCCCGTCAGAAATCTTTCTCTTTTCTTGTCATCCTGCTCTCTTTTTGAATTTCTAACGGGGTCTCGGCCAATGTAACTAAGGTAAAAACGCAGCCGATCCGTGTTTGAAAAATTCTCCGCAGGCGCTGAATAGTACAACTGAGCGATGTCTTTTATTTGAAATCGCCTTCGCAGGATGATGGGCTTAAAGGCACGTGCCAAGTCTATAAGATAAAAATCTCCGCTGTCACTATAGAATATATGTGAAAAGTATAAATCCCTATGACGATAGTTTGTCTCATGAAATCGTTTTATAAAGTCCGCTAATTGGTCGATAAAATTTCTCCGTAATTTCAACTTTTCGACTGTTGCAGGGACGCTAAAGAAATCAGGCAGTCTTCGCTCCATGGATTCAGCATTTGGAATTTTCTCGGTAATAACAAAGCTTTTTTTTTCAAAAAAAAGTCCCCGCCGCTGGCCGTAAGAGACAACTTTGGGAGTTTTGATGCCTGCTTCCGCAAGCTTGTTTATATGCTCTAACTCGATAAAGCCGCAGCTTTTAAAGCTGCGAGTGAGTAGCCAGTTTTTAAGCTGAACTAAAATTGGTGGTTTTTCATAGCGTTTTAGAAACAGTGTAGTTAAAGGTGAATTTACCTCAAATTGCAGCCGACTCCGGTAACTGGCGAGACTTTTTTTAGTCAGACTTCTCGCCGCATCAAATGAAAAGACCGCATCGATAGAAACTAAACCTAATTTACTAAATGACGTTTCATAACGGGGATCAAGGAAGAATGAGTCCGACGTTTCTACAAATTTTCGTCGCGCATAAATGACGGCCTGCCTGCTATTATTCCCAAATAACTGTTTTACCGCATTACAAACCATCTCCACAGTGATTGCATGCATACACAAGTGCTGTGACTTCTGGCATAGCGGCTTAGTACAGGGAGCACATGGAACGTTGCCGATTATTTGTATTTCATTTTCGTAATTGGTTTCTGTCCAGGAAGGATCATTTGGCCCAAAAAGGGTGATGACCTTACGCCGTAAGGCTATAGCTATATGTCGAGGACCTGTATCGTTCGATATCACCAGGGAAGCTCTTGAAAACAGTGCTTTTAACTCACCAAGACTTACATTTCTTCCCGACAGGTTTAGAAGTGTGTTTTTACTTGCAGCGCAGATTTCCTCAGCTATTTTTTTCTCAGCAAGATCAGGAGAAACAGAGACAACGACAGTTGCATTGTAGTTGTCAATCAGCCAATCGGCAGTTTGTGAGAACCTATCGCTCGGCCAGCATTTGCTGGGTCCAAAGGCTCCGCCAGGGACAATAACAACAACTGGCCCATTAGCATCGTAGACTTCCGGCAATTTGGTTCTAAGAGTGTTGCTGCACTTTGGGTCAACAAGCAGCTCAAGATTTCTGCTTTCTGTTTCTACGCCCAGCCGGGATGCAATAGCAAGATAGTAATCAATCATAGAATACGCCTTGAATTTGCCATTGGATAGTTTTGGTGGATAGAGCTTCTCGGTTAATAGAAACCCTCTGCCTTCGCGGGTATAACCAATGCGTGATGGTATTTTCGCCAAAAAAACCGCTAATGCTGAAGCTAAGGAGTTCTTGAAAAGGATTGCATCTGTGAATTTATGCTTTTTGAGCATTTTTGCAATCGCAAAGGGACTGCTGTGCCGTAGTTCCAACCACTCATCATTGTAGTCACTTGGCGATAAAACCTCACAAACTATTGGTTCAGCTAAAAATATTATTTTACAGGAACCGAAACGTTGACGAATTGCCCGCAAGGCAGGTGTACAGAGAACAGCGTCACCCATTGGAGAAGGAAGCCAGACCAAAACTTTGTTTCCAGTATCTTGCATTGTATATCTCGATTGCGTAAAACATAAACCCCACGTAAACCTGGGGCTAAGCATTCAGCCTATAGTAAAACTGCAGGCTTACCTTCGATTCTGCATAATATAAAATGTCAGTGACATAAGCTGCAGCACCATAGCAAAACCCAGCGATACCAAAACGGAGTTGCCTTGTCCGGTAGGACTCATAAGGAACCACACACTTATTAACAGGCAAAAGAGAACAACGATTTGCAGGATCCCAGCCATCAGCCTCATTATGGAAAATTCATCGAACATGTCGGTTCGTTGCATACTTCTAAGCTGTTCCAGAATGCCGTTTAACAATTGCTCGGCCTTGTCACCACCGACTTGTGGCTCCGGTGAATTTGTCTGTTGCTCGACCAAACTCGTTGAAGTCGGGGCAAGATTCGTATGTGGCTCCGGAGGCTCCGAGGGGCGTGATTGTTCTTCAATGTCCGATAGAGTATCAACTTGACTGTCAGGAATTAACTGAATTTGAGGTTCCACATTGCCTTCGTCTTGATTGTCTTCAGCCCTGAGGCCAAGACAAGAAGGGAACCCTCTCGAGGCCCTCGACTCAGCTGTTTTCATCGAAGTCGTGGCGGGCTCGCCGAAGTCTGAACGATGATATCTTTTTATGATATTTGTCGCCTCTTTTATATTGACAGCGCTGTGATGCGGTTTTGGGTCACCCGGTTGGGCCTGTTTGTAATCCCAAGAATGTTTTATTAAAATAGTCTTGCAGCCGACTCGCAAACCGGCCTCTATGTCACGGCTGCTGTCACCAATTATCCAGGATTGGCCAAGGTCGATATCCATTTCTTCGGCGGCTGTCAGCAGCATTCCAGGATTTGGTTTTCGCCAGTCGCTTTCTTTACGATACTTACGGACAACCCCTTCGGGATGATAAGGACAATAATAAATCTGGTCTAAATACGTTCCTTTTTCAGCCAGCAACTGCTTCAGGCGATCGTGAATTTCAGCAAGAATCTTTTCGGTAACAATCCCACGGGCAACAGCCGATTGATTGGAGACAACAACCAGTTTATATCCAAGATCCCTTAGCTCGATAATCGCCTCGGCGGCCCCATCCAGCAGCTTTACCTGATCGGGATGATTAATATAGCCGGGATCCTCAATCAACGTGTTATCGCGGTCTAAAAATATTGCTTTATTTGACATATTTATTTTGATTTAACCGTGGATTGGCAATCGGAAAAACTCTGTTCGACAAGGTCACAAATTATATGGTAGGCCAGTTGATGAGCTTCCTGGCTGCGTGCTGTTGATTTGTTAGCAGCACAAAAGCAAATATCTGCAATCTTCTCAAGGGGGCTATCGGTCTTTCCTGTAAAAGCTAACACACAGGCCCCTTTCTCCTTTGCTAATTTAGCTGCTGCAATCACATTTGCAGAAGAGCCACTGGTGGAAAACGCCCACAAGATGTCACCTTCCTGAACCAGAGCTTCTACCTGCCGGGCAAAGACATTCTCAAAAGCATAATCGTTGGCGATAGAGGTTAGTATTGAAGTATCAGTTGAAAGTGCCACAGCAGGTAAGGCCTTTCGTTCTCTATTGAATCTGCCTACCAGCTCGCCGGCTATATGCTGAGCATCGGCTGCTGAGCCTCCGTTGCCGCAAAGATAAACCGTGCCATCTTGCTTTATGGATTTTATGATTGCTTGAGCCGCGGCAGCTATTGTTTCAATACAATTTTGCTGAAGCTCGGCAATCATCTTCTTGTGGACTTCTATCGTTTCTATAATTTGCTTTCTGGCATCTTCGTCCATGGATATTCTCTTTGCTTTGACTTCATTATATCGATTATTGCCGTTGAGCTTTTGCCTTCAACAAGTGGAGCAAGAACAACTTTGCCACTGTAAGACTCGACAAACTCACGACCGACAACGCCTCTTTCCACCCAGTCCTGCCCCTTCACCAATATATCCGGCTTTACTTTTTTGATCAGGTTAAGTGGGTCAGGCTCGTCAAAAAATGTTATATAATCAACTGTTTCAAATGCGGCCAGGACAGCAGCTCGGTCATCCTGGTTATTTATAGGGCGATCGGGCCCCTTAATGGCCTTTACTGAGCTGTCGCTGTTCAGGCCGAGTACAACTTTATCACCCTGTGACTTACAGAATTTAAGAAATTCGATGTGTCCTCTATGAATCACATCAAAGCATCCGTTAGTAAAAACTATAGTTCGTTTCTGCTTACGGTGCCAGGCAAGCTCTTCCAACAAAGAATCAACAGAATGTACCTTGCCAATTATATCTCGACCTTGGGTGATAAGCTCATTAATGATTTCTTCAATTGTTACTGTTGCTGTGCCGAATTTTTCAACTTCGATTCCGCCGGTTATATTAGATAATTGCACGGCTGTCTGATAATCGCAGCCAGCCGCCAGAGCTGTTGCAAGCGTTGCCAGGACCATGTCACCTGCTCCGCTGACGTCATATACGTTGCGTGGTTTGGTAGGCACAATTTGGCTTTCGGTTTCTGTTTCAAGATATGCACCTTCCTTATCCAATGTGATTACAATAGCTTCGAGCTTTAAATCCCCGCGGAGCTGTTTAGCCGCCCGTTCTGCCGCTTCGGGGGTTTCTATCTCAAAACCGACCGCAGTGGAAGTTTCTTTGCGGTTAGGCGTAATGAGGGTGGCACCGGTATATTTTGAATAATCACCGGCAAGAGCAGGATCAACGAGCGTTTTTTTGTTGGCCCCCGCCGCCAACTGTATCATCTGCCGGCAAAGCGATGGATTTAGCAGACCCTTATTATAATCCTGCAGGCAAATAACATCGACTTTTCCCAATCGCTCTTTGTAAGCCTGCAAAACAATTTCGCTCAATTCATCAGGCAATGATTCCGCGCTTTCTTCATCAACTCTTATCAGTTGCTGGGGATGCCGATGTTGTGCGAGCCCTACAAGCCTCTGCTTGCTGATTGTCGGCCTACCTGTTACGGTAAACAAACCACTGATATCAACTCCGGCTTCGGTCAGTTTTTCTTTTAGGGTTCTTCCATTAAGGTCGTCTCCGATAATTCCCACGCAATAGGCAGAAGCCCCCAGAGCAGCCACATCGGCAGCCACTGAACTTGCTCCGCCACAGCGGTATTCGGTTCGGCAAACCTTCAATACCGGCACCGGTGCTTCCGGACTTATCCTCAAAGCATCGCCAAAGACATACACATCGAGCATAAAGTCGCCTACGACAAGCACTTTAGGCGAGCCGAGGTTTGTTACAACCTTGAGTAATTTTTTGTACATTTTAATTTTTCCATCGTTGAAATCCCATGTAAAATCTGATACTAAACATTTAGTCCGCTTGAGGCGGATTGTTTCACTTCGCAGGAATTTTATCCTTTAATGTCTTTTTTATCAAGACCCTTAATTTTTCCTCTCCAGATATGAATTTTAACTCAATTTTCACATAGGCAAATTGAATATTAAGCCCTGAATTCTGAACTTTCAGTAAAAGCGGAGCAATTTTAGTCCAGTCCTTCTGTGTTGTAAGTATTAAATCCGCCTTCAAACTTTCGGCCTGTCTGCAAATGTCAGCAACATCACTTTCCGCATAATGATGGTGGTCGTTATAAACATTTGAGTCAACCAACTCACAGCCCAAACCTTTAATTGTTTCTAAAAAAGCCTCCGGATTACCTATACCGCAGAAGGCGGATATCTTTTTGTATTTTAGTTCATCAAGACCGACTTCTTTATTATCTACTGATTTTGCACAAACAGGAGCATGAATCGAGCGTGCGATTATTATATTGGGATTTATCTGCTGCAGCTTCTTTTCAAGCTCAATTAATTTAGCTTCCGTAATCTGGTTACACCTGCTAATCACAACAGCATTTGCTCGTTTAAGTTCGGAAACGGGTTCTCTAAGCAACCCTGCAGGAAGGAGCTTACCGTAGCCGAAAGGAAGTGTCGCATCGATAGCTATTATATCTATGTCTCTTGCCAACCGGCGGTGCTGAAAGCCGTCGTCTAAAACCAGGACCTTTGCGCCAAATTTGTTTATAGCTTCAACCGCGCCTGCTACGCGGTCCGGATTTATAATCACCTCTGCTTGGGGACAATCTTCTGTAATAATTGCAGGTTCATCTCCAGAGTTTTGAGTTTTGAGTTTTGAGTTTTTATTTGCTTTATAGCCGCGAGTAAGTATTGCACAACCATAGTTTTTAATTTTTAGGTTTGAGTTTTGAGTTAAATAATTGCACAGCCAGATTACAAGTGGGGTTTTACCCGTTCCGCCGGTTGTTATGTTGCCAATGCTAAAGACGACCGCATTTACACGATTTATTTTCAACCATCCTTTGAAATATGAAAAATTGCGCAGGCGGACAATAAGCGAGTAACCAGCCGCAGCAAAAAACAGGCAAAAACGCAGGAATCTCGCACTTAGGCCCTTGTTTTGCCCGGAAATCAATTTGCGATAGAATTCTTGATTCAATTACCAGACCTCTTTGTACATCTATTTTTCAACCATACAGATTACATTGAATTTCATCTTTTTGCCACAAAAAAGGATCATGTCAAGGTTCAGAGAGAGAAAATGGTAAATCTGAATTTTACTGGAAAGATCAAGGAACTTCTTTTCGACTAATGAATAACGAGAAATTAACGACCTGGCTAAAATGAGGAAGACAAGCGGTATAAATTCTAAATCGCTTAGTCCACAGAGGAAAAGAATCTACCGAATCGTGGCTGGAATTTGTCCGTAATGTTAAATGATAGGATCACTCCCTTTGCTTCTCCAATTATTGCCTTTCTATTCACAAATCCGAAATATCTTGAGTCCCTGCTATTGTCTCTGTTGTCACCCATAACGAAATAATTATCTTGTGGTACTGTAATAGGCCCAAAATTTCTTATTGCCGAGATTGAAGGAATGCTCATTACCGGATGACTGGTTCCATCGAGATTTTCTGTGGCCAATATGGAATGGTTCTTCAATTTGGAGGTAAGCTGTTCTGTATATTTTGAATCGATCTCAGTATAAGTAAGCGGCTGGCCATTCAGAAAAACCATATTATTCCTCATTTCGATTCTGTCGCCCGGTACCGCTACTATTCTCTTGACTAATCGGCTTTCATCCTCTGGAGAAAAACAGACCACAATGTCACCTCGCTTAGGGTCCGACCATTTTGCAAGCCGATAGAAAGTAAGAGGAAATCTCAAGCCGTATGCCAATTTATTTACATAAATCAGGTCGCCTTCAAGTATAGTGGGATTCATAGAACCGGTAGGAACCCAATTCCAGTCTGCCAAACTCGATTTTACAGGTATTATTACGAAGATTATGAAAAAAATGGTCATTCGCCATTCTTTCCACAGCTTTGAAATGAATTTTATTGCTTTTTGTTTCTTCATTTTTCCTCCGTTGACTAATATCGGCCAAAATGCCGCATTTTCATACGTATTTTGAATTGTAAATGTTCATTTTTTGATTTTTTTTATGATCGCATCGGCCATCTGGCTTGTGCCGACTGCGGTTGGGTCATCGCGGTCCGCTTTCAAATCGTATGTAACGTTCTTTCCCTCAGCAATTACCGCAGCCACCGCAGACTCTAATTTGTCCGCCTCGGCTGATTTACCTATGTGTCTTAACATCAGTACGCCGCTGAGTATCAAGGCGGTGGGATTGACCTTATTCTGGCCTTTATATTTTGGGGCGCTGCCGTGAGTTGCCTCAAAGATAGCTCCCTTTTCGCCGATGTTTGCGCCGGGCGCCACGCCAAGCCCGCCGACCAGGCCCGCACACAAGTCGCTTACAATGTCACCGTAAAGGTTCGGCAGAACAATAACATCATAAAGCTCAGGCTTTTGTACCAACTGCATGCACATATTATCCACTATGCGGTCTTCAAATTCTATATCCGGATAGTTCTTCGCCACCTCTCTGCTTACCTCCAGCCAGAGGCCGTCGCTGAATTTCATAATATTGGCTTTATGGACGGAGGTTACCTTTTTACGTCCCATCTTGCGGGCGTAATCGAACGCGAAATTCACAATACGTTCAGTAGCTCTTACTGAAATCGGCTTGATGCTTATACCGGAGTCTGTACTTATCTTTCGGCTGGAATGTTTATTTAACCAGTTGATAAGCTCGATAGTATCATCACTATCTTTTTGAAATTCGATACCTGCGTAAAGGTCTTCGGTGTTTTCACGCACGACTACAAGGTCGATATTCTCATATTTGCTGCGGACGCCTTTATAGCTCTTGCATGGCCGCAGACATACATACAAGTCAAGGCTTTGTCGCAGGAACACATTTATACTACGAAAACCTGTTCCCACCGGCGTAGTAACTGGAGCTTTTAACGCAACGCCGTTTTTCTTGACCGACTCGATGGTCTCTTCCGGCAGGGGCGTACCCAGTCGTTCCATTACTTCTGAGCCGGCCTCAGCCAGCTCCCAGTTAATTTTTGCGCCCGTAGCATCGATACATCTTCGGGCCGCTTCCGCGATTTCCGGCCCAATCCCATCGCCTGTAATCAAAGTTACATTAGTCATTTTTCAATACTCCAATAATTTAACGAGGCGATATGCTATATTTTAATGAGGTAAGTGTCAAGTAATAAGACTCCGACCAGAGAGAAGAAAGATTAGAATTGAAACCTTTTTTCTGGGTTCGTCTTCTATTTAGCAAAAGGTCTAATTTTTGACTTATTCCCGTCCAAAATTCCGCCGATAAATTTATCGACAGAGGAAAATATCATAATATTAATATACCCATCCTGAATAGAAAGTCGGTGTCACGCTCTAATGATTTGAAAGTTC
>CAZVUF010000025.1:0-18170 GCA_964629355.1 uncultured Pirellulales bacterium
CGTGCTGTTGGCCATTGGAGCCGTTTCTTTTCTGCTCGGCATAATTATACTGCGAAGAACGAGTCTGTGACAGCCCAAAGCTCTAAGCAGTTCAATGTGAAAACAGTGCCATTTAAGCTGTTGCTGCCTCTCGACAGTCAAGTCGAAATACTGGTTAGAAGTACAGACCTTGCTTACGCCACTATGATTGCTTCGACAGGGCATTCGTCGGCGGCCTGCTGAACCGCATCCTCATACTCCGAGGGAACTTCATCTACCTTCACCATAGCCATGTCGTCGCCCATCTCGAAAACTTCCGGACAGGTATCACAACAAAGCCCGCAAGCCGTGCAGGTATCTTCGATTCTTACTATCATGATAAAACCCCTTTATTTGATTGTCGATTACTCGTGCTACGTAGCGAGCTTCCAGCCTTCGTAGCCATAGACTACTACGGCGGAGTAGGCACTTCGCAGAGTAGCATTTGAGTTCGCAATTATGTTACTGGTGTATTCAATAGTCAATAGAAAATTGTTCGTATTTTGTCAAGAGATACATCAACAAATTTAAGCGGATTGAAGGTAATAAATTGCAGGCTGGTGTTCTGGTTCATGCTAACCACGAAACTTGGTTTTTACGATAAACTTGGAGAAAATCTATCACAAGTAAGGTATCGTTCGGAATTAGCCGGAAATACTCTCCTCAAGACAAGCAATTATAGTCCTGGCCTTGACGACTTTGTTGCCGTTGGGACCTATCCAATGGGCGTCTGAATTTTTCTTAATCATCTGTTCAACTTTTTTGCAGGCTAAAAGCACGGTGGCGTGGTTTTTATTACCCATAAACCGGCCTACTTCCGAAGATGACATCTTCGTGTGCTTTCTGGTCAGATACATACTAAAATGTCGGGCTAAAGCCACCGTTCTGTCTTTTTTGGAGGAGTGTATATTGGCGGGTGTTATGCCAAAATAAGCAGCGACGGCTGATTCAATGTCTGATACATGTGCAATAGGATCGCATCTTTCTACGTGGTCGGCTAAGACCGCCTGTGCCATAGAGAGAGTTATTTTTTCGTTTTGCAGCGCCGAATATGCGATTAGCTTCAGCAAAGCCCCCTCCAGTTCCCGCACATTAGTCCGTAGATTTTCGGCAATATATCGTATTACGCTTTCGTGAATTTGCTTCGTTTTTAATCCACCTAAGGTGGACCAACCTGGGTAGGCTGAATTCTCCAGTTTTATCGTCACGAATTGTCTGCAAATTTCACATCGGGTCTGGAAGTCGGGAGATTCAATCTTGACGACCATTCCCGAAACGAATCGGCTGACTAATTTTTCCGAAAGCTGGCCTATCATCTTCGGATGAGCATCAGAGACCAGCACAACCTGCTTACCAGCCAGATTAATCGTGTTGAAGGTATGCAGGAATTCTTCCTGAGTTGAAGGTTTATTGGCCAAAAAGTGAATATCGTCTATGGCTAACAAATCCGTTTGCCGAATTCGTCGCCGGAATTCCTCCAGCTTTTTCAACTTCAGGGCCAGCACGAATTGATTTGTAAAATCCTCCGCTGACATATACTCCAACTTAGCTCCGGGTCGTTTCTCGGCCAGCGCATTACAGATACCCTGTAGTAGATGTGTTTTGCCAAGTCCATAGCTTCCGTGAATGAAAAGTGGATTAAAAGGGCATTGCCTTTCTCTCACGACGGCTGTAGCGGCATTATAGGCCAGCTCATTAGATGGGCCTACAACAAAGGTGTCGAGAGAAAGTTTCGATTGTTTTGAGGGGCGATGTTTGTTTTCATTCACAGTACTTGTTTCTAATCTCGATAAACGTCGATTACCATCTGTACTCCGAGTTATAGACTGTGAGCCCAGGGGTGTTCTCTGTAAATTTCCGGCCAGTTCTGGATCGATGTTGAATGTGATCTTTAGTTTGGTCCCGATGGCTGCTTGGACCGCTTGGCTAATTTCGTTTAAGAAATGGTTTTCGATCCAGCTTGCTATGAAAAGATTCGGTACTCCAATTTTCAGGTAACCGTCTGCAAGCGTGAACTTGGTTGAATTTTTAAACCATATTCGGTATTTTTGCGAACCCACGCTCTCCGCAAGAACTTTATTGACAGCAATTATCTCGTTAGAGATTTGACTCGAAGTAGGACTCGAATCCTGCTTATGGCTGGAAACAGATGTTTTGGGGTTCCTGGGGGTAACTTGGGGTTGGGCCCCCGCTATAGGGGAACCCGACCCGGCGGTGCGGGAAAATTCATCCGTGATTATACCCTGCATTTTTAAGCTTCCTTGCTAATTAATCCGCCGACAGCGGCTCAGCTGAACTCGCTGAAGTCGTCAAGGTCCTCACCTTGCGAGGGCCCATCTGCTCTTCATTTCCTTCTCCGTAGTTCCCCTTAGCCGCACTTGTGCTACACAGAGTTCCTTCTCCGTAGTATTACTACGAAGAAGAGCTTCATAGAGCACTGTTGCTGATACGGAGAAAAACTACGAACAATAAATCCATTCTCCATAGTAAAAACTACGAATAATAAAGTCTAAAATTCGGAGTACTTAAGATACCCTACTCTACAGCAAAAATAAAACTCTTTGTGCTATTATTAATCGGTTAAAAAGCAAATCAATACTATTTTGAGCAAATTCTTTTCCACTGAATTGAGGTTGTTGTTGTTATTGGCTTTGCGCACAAATTTTTTTTTTTAATAACAAGTTTTGCACGACGCAAGTTCTTGTTGTGGAAAAGTGGTGGATTGTACTTTCGTTTTCCCTACAGGGTACAGAGGTCAAAAATCCGCTGCAACGAGACAAACAGGATAACTCTTAGTCTTCGGTTGTATGCTCCTAAAGAGGTATATCTACGATTTTTAATTTCCAACCTTGAGTTTTATTATGATGGCTACGTAGCCGCCGTCCCTATCGAATTCATTAACTGACGGCAGAATAAGCTGCTCTAATTCCAGTGTGAGATTAGGGTGTTTTTGTAAAAACTTTTTTATCAGCAGGCTGTTTTCGGCTTTCTGGATACTACAGGTGCTATAGCAGATTTTACCTCCAGGTTTTATCATCGTTGCTGCCTTATCCAGCAAATCACCTTGCGTTTTGGTTAGCTCTTTTATTGCTTTAGCGCTTAATCTATAGCGCGTTTCGATGCGTTTAGCCAGGACTCCGGTGTTCGAGCATGGCACATCCAATAGAACTGCATCAAATTCAGAATTTAGAGTCCTTCGACTTCTCTCAGGACAGGTTTTGAATTTAGAATCTTGAAAAAGTTGTTCATATTCAGTGATAATGACGCTCTTTATACCAAGCCGGGTAATATTTTCTTTGATTTTTTCCAGCCGTTTATTATCTAAATCAGTTGCGGTAATTTTTGCGGAATCACCTGTTAGTTCTGCTAATTGGGTCGTTTTAGTGCCTGGCGCTGCGCAGAGGTCAAGTATCATCCAGTCTGGCTGCGGCTGCAAAAGCCATACTGCCTGCGAAGCGGTAATATCCTGAACGGTGAACAAGCCTTCTGCAAAGCCGGGCAGCTCTGTTATTGCTCGCGGACTTTGCAGCTTTATCATTTCTGTTTCTATTATTGCATTGATGCCAGCCTGACCAAGCTTTTCGGCTAATTCTTGTTTTATTGTTTTTAACGTGTTCGGCCTAATGTAAATACTCGGCCTGCGATTGCTGGCAAAACAGATTTGCTGTGTGCGTTCTACACCAAATTCGCCGAGCCAGTCAGTTACCAGCCATTTAGGCAACGAAAAGGTGATGCTGAGGTAATCTGCCGGGGAAGTTTTAGGGTTTGGTAGAAAACATCTATCAAATTCGCAGCCGAATTGAGGAGTTTGAGCAAGTGTTTTTCGGGGTTCAGTTTCTGATAACCGGCTTTGTCGGCTCTTTATATGCTCAGTGATTTGTCGCAGGACCGCGTTTACAAAACCGATCTGTCTTTTACCTCCAATGGTTTTGGTATTTTCTACTGCCTCATTGACGATTGAATATTCAGGTGTATTGGGGGAATAAATAAGTTCTAAGACAGCTACACGGATGATATTAAGCAGGTTTCTTGGTATCCGTTTCACCGGACGATTGGTGAATATGGTTATTACAGTATCGATAGCGCTACGGTTTCTTATCGTCCCGAAAACAAGGTCGGTGGCTCGTTGTCTCTCGTTGGTTTGGTTCAGAAGCTCGTCTAAGATTGGGCTGGCATAATTTCGTTTTGGATCGAACCGGTTCAGGACATTTACAGCAATGGCACGAGCGGTTTTCAGGTTTTTACTTGCCATAAAATAACTATAAAAAACAGAGCACCGAGTAAAATACTAAATATAATTCCCGCAATAAATCACGGGGCTATTTTAATCGCCAAGTGCTTGCACGAGACTAATAAATTCTCGGCCTCGCTGCTCGAAATTTTCAAACATATCATAGCTTGCGCAAGCAGGGCTTAGCAAGACTACATCGCCGGGCTCTGCCAAGCGATGTGCTAATTGAACTGCCTCAGCGAGAGAATTAGCAATCTCAACTCTTGTATTGCGTGTTGCGCATTGCGTATCGCGTATGTTGAGATTGTTTCGTTGCTGCGTTTCTCGCAATGACATTTTAGCATTACTTATGCTTATGGCATCTGCAATTTTAGGGGTGGTCTGGCCTATCAGGATAGCTGCTTTGGCTTTTTCGGTGATTTTTTGGCCAAGTTCGTCAAATGGCAAGTGCTTATCATATCCGCCGGCAATCAGAATCTGCGGACAATCAAACGCATCTAAAGCTGCCATCGTGCCTTGCGGCGTCGTAGCCTTGGAATCGTTATACCAGCATACACCATTTATGTTTCGGACGAATTCGAGCCGATGAGGCAGAGCTTTGAAAGAGGGCAGAGCTTTTTTAATCTTTTCGTTATCGACGCCAAAATTTTTGGCGATAGAAATGGCAGCAGCGAGGTTGGAAAGATTAGCCCGACCTGGTAAAGCAAAATTATCGATAATGTCCCGGCTTAAATCGTCAGCTGAAAATTTGATGCAGATCCTGCCGGTATCTTTTTTATATTGTTCAAACCATTCGCTGGCAATTTCGTCTTCCGCATTAAATATTGAAACAACAGGTTTGTCCTCGTTGAGCTGCTGAAGTTTAAAGATGTTTTTTTTGGCGGCACAATAGTCGACGAATGTACCGTAGCGGTCAAGATGATTCGGCGTGAGATTTGTTAATAACGCAACTTTCGGAGCTTTTTGGATTTCGGCTAATTGCTCAATTTGAAAGCTTGAAAGCTCCAGCACCACCAAATCATTCGCTTTGATATTATTCAGCGTTGTCAGTAATGGTTCGTTGCCTATGTTGCCGCTGAGCCAAACATGCTTGTCGCTCGTCGCTTGTCGTTCGTCACTCGTATTTCTTAGCAGATGTGCAGTCAGGGCGGCTGTAGTGCTTTTGCCGTTGGCCCCTGTTATGCCGATTATCGTTGCGGGGCAAAGCTGGAAAAAGATACCTATTTGAGACGTGATTGATTTTTTATGCCGGCGAGCGAGCTGCAGAAACTTATTATCTGGTGACACCGCAGGATTGGCTACGATAATATCCGCCTGTAAGAAATCATCCTCGTTGTGCGAGCCGAGATGAAATTCTATATCCGGGAATTCTTCGAGCTTTTTTATGGAGTCACTTAACTGCTGCTGGCTTGCCAGATCTGTTATTATTACTTTTGCACCGGTTCTTACGGCGAATTCAGCGACATCAACTCCACCGCCGAAACGGCCTAGACCCATAATCAGGATAATCTTATCGGCATAATCGAATTTATTATCTCGCATTGCGTATTGCGTGTTGCACGATGCCTCTGAGGCATTAGTTCTTTCTATATTAAACTTTGCATTGCATTTGCCAGGTCTACTTTCGCATCGATGACCGCCTGCTCGACGCATCTTTTCCAGTCGCCACTGAATTGGCTTTTGTATTGTGGTTTCTCATAAGCATAGATTATGGAACGCGATGCGTTGATCAAAGCTCCGGTGCCGTCCGGTTTGCAGAATCGCACACAATCAGCGGCTGATGCGCCCTGTGAGCCATATCCCGGCACGAGAAACCAGATTTTACCGTACTTGCGGCGTAAAGCTGTTGTGACATCAGGCGATGTCCCGCCGACAACCATTCCTACATTGCTATAACCGTTTTTGCCGATGCGTTCTGGTTTATTAGCGATCTCGCCGACAAGCTCGGCGAGCTTTTCGTACATTCTTTGACCGTCAGCATTGGCAAAATCCTGAATGGCTGCTGCAGAAGGATTGCTGGTTCGGACAAGAACGAATATGCCTTTGCCCTGTTTGGTAGCCATATCGGCAAAAGGTTCGATGCCATCTTCGCCTGTATAACCATTAACAGTGATAGCATCAGGAACAACAGTATCCTCCAGGCCGGTTAATTCAGGATTTTCTAAATGAGCGGAGGCATATAATTCCGCGGTATGGCCGATGTCGCCGCGTTTTACGTCACCGATTATCTCCAAACCCAGGTCATCGGCCTCGGCAATCAACGCATAGTAAGTCTCTATACCCTCCCAGAGATATTTCTCAAAACAGGCAATATTTATCTTAATGGCCGGTACCATAGGAGCAACAATTCGCATGGTTTGTGTACAAAAATCGAAGAGCGCATCCACCGCAGCAGCAGCGTCAAACTCATCATTCATCTGACGATGACTCGTTATTGCTGTAGGTAGGCGAGTGTAAACAGGGTCTAATCCGACAATTAAAGAAGTCTTCTTGGTTCTTACAGCTTCCCGGAGCCGATCAGCAAAATGACTTGCCATATTCTAAAACCGACCTTCCCTTTTTATTGAAAATCAGGATCCTTAAAATTTTCTTACAGGTGTATGTTAAATCTCTTAAAAAATTGCTGTAATAGAATCAGGACTCAAAAAGTCCTTTTATTAAACAACCGAATTACTATAATCTTATTAACAGTTTTAAGCAAGACGGAAATTGATTTTTGAATAGTTAATAATTGGTTGGTAAAGTGCTACTGAGGTAGATTTGGAAGATCAAAAAAAGGGAAAATACAGAAAAATAATCCGTTGGCTTCTGGTTGATTTGGCTATAGCGTGCACCATATTTGCTTTATTGCTCTATAAACCCTCACGTTACAGTCCGATGGTAGCTAACTTTGCCAGCGGCAATCCGGGACGGGTTCATCCCTATCTGACCCATCTATCGTCTGAGTTCTACAATGGCGTTCAGCAGGAAAAGCCGTTTGAACTTATTGTTCTGGAAGAAGGGATAAACGAGACAATCTGCCAATCAAAATGGCCCATGGAATCAGAAGGTGTCAGGTTTTCGGCGCCCGCTGTGCTGTTTGTTCCCGAAAGTATTGTATTAATGGGAACAGCAAACATAAGTGGTGCCGAATTTGTTGTTACTATTGTGATGGAACCCAAGGTTGATCAGCGCGGATTTTTGAGCCTGCAAGTTGTCAAAGTCAAGCTTGGCGCTATGAATATCACTCCATTAGCCAAGATGGCAGCAAAAAAGATGTATCAAAATCGTCTGGCGACTGTGCCTATAGATATTGGGGATTGGCGGGCAAAGATAGCGGCGGCTCTGCTGAATGGTGAGCCGTTCGAGCCTGTTTTCAAAGTCGAAGATAAAACGGTGCGAGTGGAGAGAGTTACTGTTACACAGGGCCAACTAATATTGCATTTAGTTCCGGCATGATCTATGACTTATTATGTATGACTTGGGGTTGGGTTTACAACCTAACTTCCCATCAACTCAGTTGTTGACCGAACAAGCCGAAGTGGGGAACTCTGTTATAAAGTCCTATAAAATAATATATTTTTTAAAGAATAACTAAATATGTAGTCAAATAATGGAGGTTTTTAAGTTTTATCAGCCGGTTTATATCTGATTTGTGTAGTTTAGGCTTGTGTTGGGCTGAAAATTGTACAAATTTGGCAAAAAAGTTATTGCTATTAACGAGTTTGACGATTACTATGAGTAGTTTGACTGTGCTATTAATAGCTGCCAAAGCTAAACTAAAGGTTAAGCAGATGTTGGAAATGCTTTTAACAGGATTGGTGAACAGTGCAGCAGGGTAGACGAACAATCTATCTGCGGGCCTGCGCCTGTATACTTATGGCGGCTTGGGAATCGATGTTTCTGCTTCGATGTCGTAGCGAACCAGGTTTGTGGCTGGGTTCTGATGATATGACAGCTTCCAATATCAGAGCCCTTTTTGGAGGGGACTGATGTAGTATAAAGAGAATTTACGAGCTTGGTTCGGTTGCGTGTGTTTTTTAAGTGGAAACTATCGAAGTTTCCACTTTTTTTTGCTTTGTTTTCAGATGGCTGTATCTTGCAGCTTGCTGCAGAAAAGCAGCTACTAAAATAAGTTAGAAAGAGAGATTGCGATGAGTCAGGAACTGCTAAGAATTGTGGACAACATAGCACTTGATAAAAATATCGACAAAGAATCAATATTTGTCGATTTGGAAGATGCTATGGTCTCGGCGGTTCGCAAGCACTTTGGCGAGCCGGACAGCGAGATAGTCGTACATATTGACAGAACCACAGGCAATGTCAGTGCCGTTAAGGACAACGAGCCAATTGATATAAAGAAGCTTGGTCGAATTCCTGCTCAGACAGCCAAACAGGTAATGATCCAAAAGATAAGAGCGGATGAGAGAGATAGTATATTTGCGGAGTTTGTTCAGAGAAAGGGGCAAATCATAAGCGGCACGGCGGTGCGATATGAAAGCGGCACTTTGATTGTTAGCTTGGACCGTTGGACCGAGGGCTTCATGCCAAAATCCGAACAGATAATGGGTCAGACGCATCGGCCCAGCGAGAGAATCCGATGCCTGATTCTTGATGTTAAGGAAACTTCCAACCAGGTCAAGATCATTCTTTCGCGTACGCATCCCGATTTTATCCGCCGATTGTTTGAGTCCGAGGTGCCGGAGATTAGTGAACAGATTATCGAAATACGGGTACTGGCGCGAGAGGCAGGTTACCGAACTAAAGTTGCTGTCGCAACGTTCGATGACAAGGTTGACCCTGTTGGAGCCTGTGTAGGTGTGCGTGGCAGTAGAATAAAAAACATCGTCGATGAGCTTGGCGGAGAAAAAATAGATATTGTCCGTTGGAATGAATCATCACAGGTGCTTGTGGCCAATGCATTAATGCCGGCAAAGGTCAGTGAAATTGCTTTGTGCTTCGAGTTAGGCCGTGCGACGGTGGTGGTAGAAGAGGATCAGCTTAGTCTTGCTATCGGAAAGCATGGTCAGAATGTCCGTTTGGCAGCGAGACTGACCGGCTGGGATATCGATATATTAACGCCGGGTGAATATAATCAGGGCATTGAACGATTAGCAAACTGTGTTAAGAGTGTAAATGGTGCAGATGATATAGTGGTCGATAAGCTGATAGCACTTGGTGTGATATCCGTTTTAGATATGGATGATGTGGGGATCGAGCCACTGATTAATGAGTTGAATATTAACCCAGATGTTGCTGGGAAACTGGTGGAGGCAGCGGGAAAGGAAGCCAGGAGTTTGGCGGCTGAGTTGAAACAAAAACAGGCGGAGAAAGAATTGTCTCAGCAGACAAACGTGGTTAGCAATGAACGAGGCAATTAAAAAAACGGAGATTGTTCTTTGGCTGCTACAAGAGTTTACATTTTAGCTAAGGAGCTTGGTGTTAAGAGCACTGCTATTGTGAAAAAGTGCCAGGATGAGGGGCTGGATGTTAAGAACCATATGTCGGCAATATCAGCCGGTCTGGCGGCGACCATTCGAGAGTGGTTCAGTGAGGGTGAGAATGTCACGACAGTCGAGGTTGCCAAGAAAGTAGATCTGGCAAAAGCTCGAGTTAGGAAAAAGCCGAAGCGAAAACGGCTGACGAAGGAAGCAAAAGAGCAGAAAGTCGTGAAGGTCGAATCAAGCATTGAGCCTACTGCTGTAGCCGCAGAACCATTTGCTGTAACAGAAGCTGAAAAAGGCGAGCGGAAACCAACAGTCAAGAAGATGCCGGCGAGGGCGAAGAAACCTCCAGCACCTGAGGTAACCGAGGTAACTACAGACCAGTTGCAGCTGGCACGGGAACAAGTTGCCGAAGAACCGGAAAGGAAAGAGCCGGAACCGATATTACCTGCTGGACCGATTATGGAAAGGCCCGAGCCGGCTCAGTTGAGCGGACCACAGGTTGTTAGAGTCGAAGCACCAGAGCCTTTACGGCGACCAAGGCCACGACCGAGAGCAAGATATGATATGCCTGTTACTGAGCCGTTGATGTATAACGAGAATAAAACGGAAACATCGACTTCTGTGCCGAGCAAGGAAAAGAAACGAACAGTAAGACGGCAGAAGGACAGAACGTATGGACGTCGGCGGGAAGAGCAGGATATAGAAATTGTACCAAAACATAAAGTCAAGAGCAGATGGCGACAGAGGGATATTGAAGAAAGACGAGCTCGGCTTGATGCGGCTGGCGGTGAAGGTCTGCGATTGAGGCCATCACGAAAAATCGCTACCAGGGCCGAGCGGGAAGTCAGCGCAATTGTCAGACCGAAAAAAGCCGTGATAAGTGGGCCGATTACTGTAAAGGATTTGTCTGCAGCTTTAGCGGTTAAATCGACTGATATTATTAGCAAATTAATGCAGCAGGGTATAATGGCTACCGCGAATCAGGCTGTAAGCAGTGATGTGGCAGAACTGGTAGCTTTGGAGTTTGACACCGAATTGGTGATTGAGCAGAAAAGCACACTGGAAGAACAGATTCAAGCTGAATTTGAAAAACGCCAGAGGAAAAACTTGAATAAAAGGGCAGTTGTCGCAGCGATGCTTGGGCACGTCGATCACGGCAAAACAAGTCTGCTTGATAAGATTCGCTCAACTCATGTGACTGCTTCTGAAGCAGGAGGTATCACGCAGCATATCGGTGCATCTCAAGTTGCATGGGACAGCAAGACAGTGACGTTTCTTGATACGCCGGGACACGAGGCTTTTACTGCTATGCGGGCCAGAGGCGCCAATATGACTGACGTTGTGGTGCTTACTGTTGCTGCTGACGATGGTGTTATGCCTCAAACCATAGAGGCAATAGCTCATAGCAAGGCAGCCAATGTGCCGATAATTGTTGCTCTTAATAAAATTGATCTACCGGGCTGCGATATTAACCGTATCTATGCGCAGTTGGCTGAGTATAATTTAGCTCCCACCGAATGGGGGGGTAACACCGAAATTGTGAAAACCAGTGCCGTTACAGGTGAAGGCATACACGATTTGCTTGAATGTCTTGATTATGTAGCTGAGTTGCTGGAGCTTAAGGCTGATGACACAATCCCAGCGATGGGATGGGTTGTTGAGGCAAAGATGTCACCACAAGAAGGGCCAATGGCTACTTTGTTAATTAAAGAAGGTGTGTTGAACAAGGGCGATGTGGTGCTTGCCGGCTGTGCCTATGGCAGAGTAAAAATGATGAAAAACAGCCACGGCAAAAACATAAGGACAGCTACAAGTTCTATGCCGGTTGAGATAACAGGTCTAAGTGATGTTCCTCAGGCTGGTGATAGGTTTTATTGTTTGAATGACATAAACCGGGCCAAGACTGCTGCTGGAGAAAACAAAATACACACAAGAGAAAATTCTCTGGCCGAGCGTGCCCAGATAACGCTTGATAATTTATTCAACCAGATAGAGGCTGGTAATGTCAAGGAATTGAATCTCATCATCAGAGCTGATGTGCAGGGCTCAGTGGATGTCCTGATCAAATATTTATCTGAGATGAGTACAAGCGAAGTCAAGATTAAGATTCTGCACGCAGCAACGGGCGGAATTACAGAAAGTGATGTTTTGCTTGCTGAGGCATCTAACGCTATTATAATCGGTTTTAATGTCGTGCCTGAAGAGCGGGCAGCCAAGATAGCAGAGACAAAAGGTGTTGAGATAAGGTTATACGACATAATCTATCGTATAACCGAGGATCTGCAAAAATCAATGGTTGGTATGCTTGAGCCGGAAGAACAGAAGAAAAGTCTCGGTAGGGCAGTTGTGAGAGCTACATTTAAGATTTCAAAGGTTGGCACAATTGCCGGGAGCTATGTGACCAGTGGCACTGTGAATAAGAACGCAAAGATACGATTGATACGTGACAATGTTGTGATCAGAGATGACCTCACTATTGAGTCTCTAAAGCATTTCAAAGATGATGTTCGCGAGGTCAAAGCCGGTCTGGAATGCGGCATAAAGATAGCTGGTTTCGACGACATTAAAGTTGACGATGTTTTTGACTTCTACGAAATTATTAAAGTGGCCAGAACCCTGTGAGTTGGTAATTGGTGAGTGGTTAGCTAATTAACCAATTAACTATTAAACCAGGCGATGATGACACGAAGACAGGAAAAAGTAGCTCGCGTGGTAAAAGAGGCAGTCAGTGACGCTATAGCTAACCATCTTAATGACCCCCGCATTGAAGGATTGGTAAGCGTTACAAAAGTTGAGATGACGGCGGATCTGCGTCGTGCGGATTTATATGTTAGCATTTTGGGGAAAGACGAAGCCGCTCAGAACAAAACGTTTACGGCTATAGAACGAGCAAGAAGCCGAATACAATCGTTGCTGGCTGGTAAGCTATACAGTAAATTCTGTCCTGTTTTGTATTTTCACAAGGATGAGAAATTCAAAAAAACAATGGAGACGATGAGACTGATAGACCAGGCTGTTAGCGAGTTCTCTCAAGGGCCCCTATACGAGATGGAAAATAAAGATTCGTCTGTCTCCGATGAGCAATGACCTGTAGAAGGTAAAACTCAAAAAAGTTATGTTTGTGGCCTTTTGAATTTAATATGAAAAATAGCAAAGAGTACACTCAGAGAGTGCAAAAATTGTACCGTTCATTGAAACGTGAGCATCCAAAAATACAGCAATCAACCTATGATGAGCCAACGGATACAATAGTATACGCTGTCCTTAGCGAAAACATGAGCGAGACGGCGGCTCAGTCTGCAATTAAAAGATTTGCTGATTATTTCATCGATTTGAATGACTTGCGTGTTTCGCGGACTGAGGAAATGATAGAAGTGCTGGGTGGGGATACGCCCGTAAACAGGCAAATAGCTGCTATGCTTAATAAGATTTTGATGGCTATATTCAATGAATACCATTCGATCAGTCTAATGGCGTTGAAGAAGATTGGCAAACGACCGGCCAAACAGATTCTTGAGAAGCTGGATGGCACTACCAACTTTGTTGTTAATTATTGCATGCTTATGGCTCTGGATGGACACGCTATACCTCTGACGACCAATATGATTGAGTTCTTAAAAAGCAACAACCTGGTTGATCCTGATGCCAATGAGCAAGATATAGAAGGCTTTTTAACAAGACTGATTTCAGCGAAAAATGGCTGCGAGTTCTACACTATGCTTCGTCAAGAGAGTGAATTACCTGGAACAATGAGAAAGCGAAAGACGAAGAAAAAAACTACTCGTAAAACAAAAACAAAGAAGTAAATAAACAGCATGAGAAAATCAACTACGCAAAACGCTAACAAAATAAAGCAAGGTATGCTTTGTGAAAAATGAGATTTAAGCCGATGTCGAAAGAAATATTAAAATTAGGTATTCCTACGGGCAGCTTGTACAAGGCAACAATTGAGCTTTTCGACAAGGCCGGGTTCCATATCCAGGATTGCGAACGAAGTTATTTGCCACAAATAGATGATGAGCAAATCAAGCCGGTTTGTCTGCGAGCACAGGAGATGGGCAAATATGTCGGCAATGGTGTGCTTGATGCCGGTATTACCGGTTTCGATTGGATAACTGAGAGCGACTGTGATGTGGTGGATGTTTGCGAGCTTACCTACAGCAAAACCACGAGCAATCCAGCAAGATGGGTATTGGCTGTACCTGATGAGTCGAAAGTAACTAAGCTGGAAGATTTGGCCGGTGGCATAATCGCGACCGAGTTGGTTAGTGTAACGAAAAAGTATTTCGCAGACAGAAACATTGACGTAACAGTTGAATTTAGCTGGGGTGCGACCGAGGTTAAGGCCCGGCTTGTCGATGCGATAGTAGAGCTTACCGAGACCGGCTCAACTTTGCGGGCGAACAATCTGCGAGAAATAGATACCGTAATAACTTCTACCACAAGGCTAATAGCAAATAAAAAGGCTTGGCAGGATAAATTCAAACGAGAAAAAATTGAGAACATCGCCATACTACTCAATGCGGCAATTGAAGCTCGCTGCAAAGTAGGCCTTAAGATGAATGTGAAGAAGGATGACTTAGACTTGGTGCTCGGTGTTCTGCCTTCCGAAAAGAGCCCGACTGTTTCTGGCTTAGCCAATTCCGATTATGTTGCTGTAGAAGTAATTATTGATGAGCAGATTGAACGCTCTTTGGTTCCTGCTTTGAAGCGTGCCGGCGCCTCCGGCATTATCACATACCCATTAAACAAAGTCATTCATTGATTGGCAAATTTACTTTGCCCTTGAGAGATAGGAGCCGTCGTCGGTGCTGATGCGCACAACCTCGCCCACGTTGATAAAAGGTGGCACGCGGGTTTTAAGACCGGTCTCTAAGACAGCTTCCTTCAACTGATTAGTTGCGGTTGCACCTTTGGGTACAGCAGGGGTTTCCGTAACAGTAAGCTCAACCACCTTGGGCAGCTCAATAGCCACGGCATTTCCCTGATAAACCAAGGCCGTCAATGGGGTGTTTGGCTTAAAGAATTTTATCGATTCGCCAATTAAATCATTGCTGGCGATAATCTGGTCATAGGTATGACTATCCATAAGGACATGGCCTACACTATCGGAATAAAGGTATTCCATGTCACGCCGGTCAAGAAAAGCCTGCTCAAGCTCTTCGGTAGAGCGGAGACGTTTTTCGATTATTACCCTGTCGGAGAGCCGCCTGAGCTTGGCTTGTACAAATGCCCGCAGATTCCCCGGCGTAACGTGTGTGGCTTCAAAGCACACATACAACTGGCCGTCCATGGTAACAGCCATGCCCGGTCTCATATCACTTGCTTTCACATTAAACTCCTGTTAAACGCTGCGATGAAGTAAACGCGTATAATTTCAGGTTTATGTTCAATCGATAAATTCGTCCTGCATAATAAGAATTCATCTTTAGCATTCTGTCAAGGTTAAATTCAACTGTCTGTAGGAAGATAAAGTTGAGGTATTAGTCAGCATCGGATCGATTGAGATATTTGAATTCAAATAAGAAACCTTCAGGTGAGCTGATACCGTAATAAGCGGATGGCCCAAAATACTTACGCACAGCATCAAATTCAGGTAAAAGACCCACGTCGAGCAAGTCACTCACTGGTGAAAGTGACAAATGTGGGAAAGGTGATTCTGAGCTGATAGCCAGGCCCACAGCGATATCAGAATCTTCGTCCTTGCTTTTAGTGCTTTTAGGAATTTTTTTTAGCATTTGCCAAAAGACCTCACCCACGGCTGAATTATCCTGAAAGCTCGCCAGCCCCACAGTCGAAGGAACAGCCGATTTGGCGACATTAAACCACTTTGCCGACGCTACGGATGCAGTACCGGTGCTGCTGAGTGTGCGAATAGTGCCCTCCACAATTGATTCACTGCCGAATATTAAGTGAGTGTCAGTGATTGTAAAGGCCAACTTAGGCATTTTCGGAGCCTCTGGTGTGATGGGGGCTTGCATCGGAGTCCTTTCGCCGGGTCTTCTGAAAGCCGGCATCAATGCCGACAGGTCAACTAAATATATTGTATGGCCCAGGAGTTCATGTCTGGCGTCCGGATTTTGTGGAATTATTAGCTTGTCGTATAAAAGCGACAATGATTTTTCCAGGGCGCTGCGGTTGTCTATCGCAACAGCAACCAGAATCTCTATTGACGGCGAGGTATCGGAAGACTGTTTATCGATGCTCCGAGAGGTTACAATTTGTGAGCCTAAATGAGCAATTATATCGTATTTGAGCTGCAATCCGGGTTCGCCCTGTGGACCCTGCGGCAAAAGCGGTATATGTGTGAGAGCGGCGTACTGCGGAGAAAAGCTCTTGAGAATATTGTAAAGCTCATCGTAGGCTTTTTTGATATTTAAATTTATTTGAGTCACTGAGTAGGCAGACGCCGGTATAAACTGCGGAGCCCGAAAAGCGGCAGATTCCATATCAAGCATCTTGGCAATGCCCTTTTTGGGTCCGTTGATTTTTAGAAATGTCTTGCAGGTACATGAACCGCCGGCGTCTCTGGCAAGGCCGAGCGCTCCGCCAAGAGATGTGACATTATCAAGACCAAGATTTGTCACCATTGTTTTTGTCTCGCCGGAAGTGTCCTCGGTAAGTTCTGTCCTGATGATTTGTTTTATATTGACATAGAAATCAGCATCGTGATTCGGCCCAACAGTTTTCATTGTGGCGGTATAATCGCCGTCGTCAGCCAGAGCAGGGCTGGCGGCACCTTGAATATGTGCGATAGTAAATTTGAGAGCATCCGGATTTACAGACACTATGAGGCAGTCATCAATAAAGCAATAATGTAGAGCCTCCGAGGACTTTTGGATTATTGTTGTGATACTAACGCCGCGATAGTCTTCGGTTTTTCGGTGGGCGCCGTCCTCAATGGCTTTTTCGACCATTTTGTCTATCGCCTCTTTTATTTTTGTTATGTTTTCTCCCCACTGGCTTATGAACAAAAGAGGTGCCTGGTTGGCATCTTGTGTCTCCGCCATCGGCAGTTCGTCTACCAAAGCAACAGCTACTCTTCCCTGGGGCAGTACTCCTGCATCAGCAATTGTCCTGGCGAGCTCATTATCTAATTTCCGGATTCTTTCCAATCGTTTTGTTTTGAAATCTTCAACAACAGCCGTCATAGCCGGGTCTTTGTACAGCTTATAAATGTTTGTTTTTTCGAACTGCTGTTTTAACTGACCGAAATCGTCAATATCCACCAGTACGATGGTTTCAGGCGGAACCAGCTTGGCTGTCTTAGCAAGCGTCACTGCCCGGACAGATGTCATCGAGCACAGTAAAACAAGAACACAAAGTAACAGACGATTTGTTTGCCGGGTGTGTTTCATTTCAGTAACTTTCCTAAATATGGAATTTTAATTTGTAATTTCACATAAACAAAAACTCATCTTTGTCCGTCACGATAGGATATCAAATACCTCCGGGAATTCAATCTTTACTGCCGCTTTTCCAACTCCACGAATCAAATGCGTATGAAGCATACGTTGAGTTTGTTCCATTACGTCCGTTTATCATCTTTTGCTGCTTTAGGAGATTCCTTTTTCATAATATTCAAAAACCGCGTCTTTGATATATATCGGTCGGCCAAGAATTTCCCATTGTGAATCAAATTAAAGACGCTGTAAAGTGAGGGTGCTTTTTGTGCCTGAGCGGCACTCTTAAGCTCTATGGTTTTGATTCGGAGCTTTTCCTTTTTAAGGATGGGTTTGACCTCTTCAACAAATCTAGCGACCCAGGGACATTGTCTCGAATAGACAATAACCAAGCCATCGATTTTTTTCAGTTCGGCCTGCCAATTGTTTATCGAAGGCGATGGCCCATCATTGAATTGTCTGAACAATAACTGGTCCTTTCCTGACTCAGCGGCGATTTTGTATCCGTTTCTGACGAATATATCCTTATTCGCCATAAAGGACTTATCGCTTGTTACTACAGCGACTCCCAGCATCGCCTCCGCATCTTTCTCGACCTCTTTAATAAGAAGACTCCCTAATCCCTTATGCTGATACTTCTTGCCGTAGGTCCAGAGGCAATGGATGAACATATATCCTTTTGCATTAACTGAACGCCAGCAGTATTGCCCCGGTATGTATTCGATAAATCCTACAGGCTTCTTTATTCCGTCCAGGTACAAAAGCTTGATTTTCAGCCCTTCTTTGAATCGCTCTTTTAGCCAATCGACCTTAAGGTGATAGAACTCATGTTTGGGATTGATATAGCAAATGATCTGTGGGAAATCGGCCAATTTGTCCGGTGTTACATCAATAATCGTCGTTTTCAAGCTCACCTCCACCTAGTGCAACTCAATTTTTCTTCCCGAGGAATTCGGGTTTGGCCTTGTTGCGTCTGCGGTCGGGCTGAATGTATCTATAGCCTGTGTTCGGGTTGTCCTTGTCGTAGGCGAAGGACTCGCGGTTTTCAATGAAGTGTTTTACATAGTCAACCGGTATGGCAAAGCCGAGTCC
>CAZVUF010000026.1:0-17832 GCA_964629355.1 uncultured Pirellulales bacterium
AAGAACAGAACACTTCTTGAAAATCTCCCTCAGAAGATATTCCTTAAAGACAGAAACTCGGTTTATATCTCCTGCAACGAGAATTACGCCCGCGATCTGAATATCAAGCCCGAGGAAATTGTCGGAAAAACAGATTATGACTTCCTTCCTAAGGAATTAGCTGAGAAATACAGAGTAGATGATAAAAAGGTTATAGAATCAGGACGGACACAAACGATTGAAGAAAAATATATCCAGGACGGACAGGAAATTTTCGTCCATACAGTTAAAACGCCTGTCAAAGATGAGCAAGGTAATATCATTGGAGTATTAGGCATTTTCTGGGACATCACCGACCGCAAGAAGATGGAGGAGGCGCTTCGGGAAAGCCAGAGATGGCAAAGGGCTATTCTTGATAGTATCCCTGATATGGCCTGGTTAAAAGATAAAAAAAGCAGATATATTGCTGCGAATGAGGCATTGTGTAAAGCCTTTGGCATAAAATCCGAGGACTTTGTTGGTAAAACAGATTTGGATATTTCACCGAAGGATTTAGCTGAAAAGTATAGAACTGATGACCAGGAGGTTATAAAGTCAGGCAAACGCAGGCGTATAGAAGAGCAGTGGGGGAAAAAGCAGGATGAAAGGATATGGATAGAGACAATAAAGACTCCGATTTATAACTACCAGGGCCAGATTATAGGCACCAGCGGCATCGCCAGAGATGTCACAGAGCGAAAGAAATTGGAGAGAGCACTTATTGAGTCTGAACTACGATACCGCACCCTTTTCGATACCTCGCCAGTCGGTGTAGGTCTGGCTAGCTTAGACGGTAAGGTCCTGGCTTTCAATAACGCGTTGCTTAGTATGACCGGCTACTCAGAAGCAGAAATACAGCAAATCAACCTGAAAGATACATATGTGGACCCTCAAGAGCGGGCCAAGCTTTTGGAAAAGTTGCGAACAAATGACGTAGTTCGAAATTATGATGTGCGGTTGAAGCGAAAAAATGGCACGATTTACTGGGCCAGCCTAACGATAAGTATGTTTGAACAAGCAGGTCAAGATGTTCTTCTGACGGTAGCTGTAGATATCACCGAACGCAAAAAGGCCGAGGAGAAAATAAGAACACTGATTTCTGCAATAGAGCAGTCAATCGACGGTATCGCGATAACAGACATGGAACCAAAACTGCTGTACGTCAACGAAGCCTTTGCCCGAATGCATGATTACACCCCTGAGGAGATGATCGGAATGCCGGTTGCAAGGCTGCATAGCAAAGAACAGATGGAGAAAATCATAGGTGACATGCATCAGGTACAGACCCGTGGTTCAAAGGAAGGTGAAATAGAGCATATCAAAAAAGATGGCACATCATTTCCTACATATATGTCTATTACATTATTGAAAGATAATGATGGAGGGCCCAGCGGAATGTTAGCGGTGGCACGGGACATTACCGAATCCAAGCAGAGAGAAGAAGAACTTAATGATTACAGGCAGAAAACAGCTCGGTCAGAACGATTAGCCTCACTGGGGACTTTAAGTGCCGGTTTAGCCCACGAATTAAACCAGCCTTTAACCGTCATTACTTTGTCAATCGAGAATTTATTGGCAGATATGGAAACAATACAACATCCGGGAACTATTGTGGACAGGCTTCGCGATGTGCTGAATGAAGTCTCAAAAGTCACTTCAATTACCCGGAGGTTTCGCGATGCGGCCAGGAGAAGTTTGGAGAGGATATACAACCAAGTGGATTTGAAATGCGTTGTCGAGAAAACATTAAAGCTATTTGATGAGAGAGCTCAGCGGGCCAAGATTACCTTGGTTCTTAAAGGTTTTGACAAGCTTCCATTTATATATTCGAGCGAAGAAGAAATGGGGCAGCTATTCTTCGCCTTGGTTGAAAACGCTATACAGGCAGCCGATGGCAGAAAGAATCGCCGGCTTGTTATAAGTGGCGCAGTAAAAGATCAACATATCGTTCTGCAGTTTTCTGATAACTGTGGTGGCATTGAACCTGAACATCTGGACAGGATTTTTGAGCCATTTTTCTCCACCAAGCTGGCGGGAGAAGCAACAGGTCTGGGGCTGTGCATTGTGGAGCACGTTGTCTCGCGGGCTGGCGGCAAAGTCCATGTCGAAAGCAAACGGGGTAAAGGGACGACGTTTTATATTACATTACCGGTGAAAGGCGGAACAAAATTCCAGTAGGAAAAATAATAGAAGATGGGGGAAGAATTATACAGTTCTGTAGAAAACGGGTTTCATGGCTTTAGAAAACATTTTTTTCTTTAGTAGTTTTCCTATATTAAAATATTATTTTTGGCACTGAAATCTCTATTTTATATTACAAAAGGCCAATCATCAGTAGTTAGAACAACTAATGAGTAAAAAATACCCAGTTCCCATGCTGGTTTTTGGAGGTAAAAAGACTAAAATAACTATCAGAGTTTGTCTGAATATGGAGTTGACACAAGCTCTGAATTCTGCAGAATTCTGATAAGAATTTTTTAGATCGCTTTAATTGAAAGTATAAAGTTTTGTTTGTAATGGTTGGTAGAGGGCTATTCTGGAACGAATGTAATTAGCAAGGTGAGCAGCAGTGGCAGGTATCTCAAAACAGCGTATCTTTTTTGTCGATGACGAGCCCAAAGTGCGGGAGCTTGTTGAACAGACCCTCGAGCGGGGTGGTTTCAGTGTAAGGTGTTTTGCCACCGCTGTTGAGTGCCTTGAGAAGCTGCGTTTTAGCAGTTGCGATTTATTGATTACCGACGTGAAATTACCTGAAATGAGTGGGATAGAACTATTGACCGAGGTTAAACGCTTTATTCCATCACTGCCAGTGCTGATTGTTACAGGCTATGGTGATGTACCAATGGCAGTCAGGACTATGAAGGCAGGGGCTACTGATTTTATCGAAAAACCTTTGAAAAGGCAAGTTTTGCTCTCGGCTGTGGAGTTTGCATTAAAGCAAATTAAACCGGCGGAGGTGCTTTTGCAAAAAAAACTTACCCGCGCAGAGATGAAAGTTTTGCATCTTATCCTCGATGGAAAAACAAATAAGGGAACAGCCCAGTTGCTCCATCGCTCTATAAGTACTATCGAAGTACATCGCAAACATATTATGCGTAAGCTCGGCGTGGATAATATAGTTGATTTAGTTAAACGAGCTGCTGCGATGGGCTTAATCTGTCCAGAGGAAGACGCATAGTTCTTCAAAACCGTTTCAAGCAACAAAGTCGGTGTAGGCAGTGAAGCAATTCCAACTCTATTCACATTGATCTTGCACTTATTAGGTTCAAAAAGCTAAAATCAATCGCAGTCGTTCTGATAATTAACAAACAAGTTGTTAAGTTCTTCAGCTCGAATTCAACCATTCACCGTTTTTTCTACAGCTTTGCTTTACACAAATGTGTCGTTTTTACAAAACAGTTGCCGTTTTGGAAAGGAGATTATATGCCAAGCAAGAAAATACGTAGTGACCACAATTTTTTTAATCTGACTGAAAGACAAATAATCACAATTGAAATTGGCAAGAAACAGTGTGTTATGGCTTTTGTGACGCTCTTGCAGCTTATTGCTCAGAGCTTGATGGACATTGTCCATTTGGCTTATTAGGAAAGGATGATTTTTCGGAGGAAAAAAGGCGCAAGATCTTTGGAACCTATTGTTGCTCTGTATCGGTGGTGATGAGAAATCAATGGTTTTGCTAACGGAAAGAATGAAGGTTAAAATAATGGTTTACGCACAAAATCTGAGAAATTATCAGTCAACAGAGGTTATACGAAGAGATCGGCAGTGTCCCGCCTCAAATGATGAAATATTTTCCAAGAGCGAATGGGCGGAGATTGTTAGTGAGCTGTCTCTGTCTCCAAGACAGGCAGAAGTGATCCAGCGGATTTTATCCGGTCGCTCTGACAAACAGATAGCCAGGGACCTACAAATAAGTGTACCAACAGTGCGTACACACCTAAACCGAGCTTTTTTAAGATTCGGTGTACAGGACCGCATAGAGCTTGTTATTCACGTTTTTAGCAAGTTCCGTGAGATTTGTCGCACAAATGGGCGACCTTGTTTACGGTGAAAGGGTAATCGGGACCTTTAGTAGGTTGTGGTTATTAAAAATTGCAGGAAATATGAATATAAAAGGAGGCAAATAAAAAGTTATTATGAGCGATAAGCTGGTAAGAGAAAAAGGCAGATTTAGTCTCAAATACAAGCTACTATTTGTTACACTCGCACTGGCGGTTATAGTGGGACTTGATTTTGCTTTTATAGATATATAGATTTTGCTTGGTCAACCGTGTGGGCTTTCAGGGAGGAAAGCCGCGGTTGATCAAGTCGTTAACGGACTAAGCGGTCTTGGCGCTTGCATAGGATATTTTTGGAGATTGAAAAATCTACTGGAATGTACCGACCGGCCATAGTGATGCATACGCGGGGCCGTTCATCAATCACAGTCATTTCGGCCAATTCATGAATCTATCAATCGGAGCAACACTCGACCTTATCATGGTGAAGCTGCACGAGCTCGTGCTACGTAGTGAGCTTCCAGCCTTCTTAGCGGTGGCTATTACGTCGGAGTAGACACTTCGCAGAGCAGCATTAGCCGAAGCAGCCTAATGGAACGAGGCCGGCATGGGAGGGTCAATGAGTGACCCTCCCATTTTTATTGTGCTTTTAAGCCGACACCAAATCAATTTTGGACAACCACATAACACATTTCTAAAATATTCTCCCGCCGTTTTGTAACAATTATCAGCAGATAAGTCGTTTGACAACCAGATTACATCTTGTTAGTATAACTGTCGGGGCGCAGAGTATAGGCCTGCGTGCCAAATTTAATAAATCTTGGCTCGCTCAGCGGTTGTTGCATTGAGAACAGAGAGATGTCAGAGCTTGACCACGACAAATTTAAAGAATACTGGAAAAAGACCGAAGTTATCAGAGAATATCAGCGCATGCTCTATACCTTCGGCGATATGGACCTGCCTTATGTTTTTGTGGCTGAGCACAGCCGATTCAGGGATAGAACCCTCGTGAGAAGGGGTATAATCCTGTTTCAGAAACCGCGCATACTCTTGCCGCATTACTATGACGGGCCGGAGTTTAAGGAAGGCTTTGAGCACGCAATCGCAATTCCTGCTGAAGCTGCTTATCTTTTTAGAGCGATGAAGCTCCCCTTTTCACACGTAACCAACAGGCTGGTTGCTGAAGAACTTATCGAATATGGCGGCCTGCAGGACGTCTTAGACAAATTCTATAAAGAGATGGAAAGCCGGGAGGACTCGGATACAGGCCTAATTAAAGGTGTTCTTGAGGGAGCGGATATTTCTTTAATGAGGTATTCATTGGGGCTTGTAATCAAATCAGCTCCAGGAAATGTCAAGGAATTTTTTGAGCACATCAAGAGACAGAGAGGAGAACCTATAAAGCCCGATGAAAGAATCACGGACGAGGACATAAAAAGATTGTTCGAATAAAATCATTTTGTTGATTTCGGCTGAGCCTTGCTTAATTGTTAAGCAAGTTTCTTTGTCAAATAAATTTGTCAAGTTTAATCAATTAAAATTGGAGAGAATCAATGGCTAATGGAGCAGCGGGAGCAGTGGTAGTTGTTGCGGCTGCCACTAATGCGATTAAAGCTATGGGGGCGGTTGTTGTTGTGGATCCCCAGGTTTTTCTGGACATTCTGCAAAGAGCTGAAAAACCTCTTGTTGTTCATTCGCCCGCCGGTTTTGTGACAAAATACAAGTACCTCACAAGCTATAAAGGGCTTGTCTTTTTTACCAAGTCAAAAGAGGCACTGTTGCTTCCCGCCTCTGTGGAGGCAATAACAGCCAAGAAAATTGAGATCCCAATGTAGCCCACAAAAAATTCACGAAAGAAAGGCATCTCAGCTTAATGATAATATCAATATATGGACTAATATTGTCTCTCAAGCAACCTTGTTTGACAAGGTTGCTCTAATCTCCAATGTGCGAAAGTGCCTGGCAGGATTGTATGGCTCGGGCCAGGCCACAGGTTATGGCGGAGATTTTATTTAACTCATCGGCAGATAGTTTATTTCCCGAGGAACGGTAAACCAATATAAAGCCCAATGACAAGCCGATCTGGCTCAGGGGGACAGCAAAGGCTGATATCTTGCTTAGCTCGACTAAATTGCCCTGTAGACCCATTATGAACATTTCATCGAGGGCACATATTTTGTTGGATTTACAGATATTTTCTATCACCTCAGTAGTAAAATAATTCTCCAAACGTTTCTTTGCAGAAGCAATCGGCTTGTCACTTTCAGGCGTGTCTCCCGATCCGGTCGAGGGGGTTGAGCTGTTTGCATTACGTAAAAAGAAGCTGATATTTGCATCGGCAAGCTCGTCTTTGATTAGTTTTCTGGCGGTAGATAGAAGCTTGTCTAAATCGGTTATTCCGATGATAGACTTGTAGAAATCCGCTGCAAAACCTATTGCACTTAGCCTACTGATAAAGTCTCGTTGGGCTGAGATCAGATCATTGCAGAGCATGTCTGTTTTTTGAGCCTGCTTTTTGCGTTCTTTATTGAGCTTGCTTACAAGCAGCCGTAACCTTTTGTGTCGCTGGTTTTGGTCCATTGGTTTCTGTTTTTCAATTAGCCATATTTGTGGGTTTCTCCGCATATTAGGTTCGGCTTAGACGGGGGTCAGCTTTAGACTCAAGCAGACATTTAAGAATCGCCCGGATGGTAGCCCTATAAACACTCAGTTATCAGTTTTGGATGTGTCAAGACGGATGCAAAGTGAATATCAACTAAATTGTGTCCAGAATTGTTGGGAAGGATTTATTTGTATTTTCGGACTTATTATCTGCAGGTTATACGGGTCGAAAATATAATCGGTTTCTCATAACGGAGCCGCGACCATAAGGGAACAGTAAACAGATGCGGATTTAGGGCACGTACACCGCAAGCGCACCTAATTCTATAGTTGGTACAGCGAGCCGAACGACTTTTATTTTCGCCTGCAAATGACGACCTTGCTAAGCGAATCCCTGAAGGCTTTTAGCGGTTTTTCCATCACGGCAAGAAGAGGACTCGTAAATTCCAAGCCACCGGAAGTCGCCTGCCACAAATCAAGTAGTGTCACAACCTTGGCTCTTATTTTTGCGCCGCCAATTCTTCCTCGCTTGCATTCCAATATGCCGTGCCTGCTGAGTGTCTGCATAACTTTTTGCAGGTACCCGACAGAGAAATTCAGAGCCTTTGCGATTTCCTTAGCCTGAATAAAGTCGTTAGATTCCCTGTCTTTAAGATAAAGGATTGTTTCAACCGACATTGAAAAATCATGATTGAGCTTCATGATTATTTTCTCCTTAATATTAGGCTATACGAGCGGCTTGACAAAGCTCGCTTAATACCGGCCGATAATTATGAGCCTGGCTTTGTTCATTCATTACAGGTACCTTGCGGACACGGGCGGCAAAGTCATCAACTTCTTCGATTTTCTCAAAGCCTACCACCATTGTATCCACACAGCCCAGATTGAGCACGTATTGTATAGATTTATCACGTTTTTCATCGCTGTCTCGAAATTGACCTTCACCAATCAATTTCATTCCCACTACTCCTTTACCTGCCTGATGGAGTTTCTGCAGAATGGGGGCAACCTCATCAGGTGAACCATCCATGTTGACGCCATAGGCATTAATCCGGGCATGCACTGAATCTACCCATGACTCGTCGACACAAGCCTGTAGTGCCTGGAGGGAGTGACATGAGACGCCATGTGCTCGCACTAAACCTTTCATTTTGAGCTTCTCCAGGGCGTTCATTTGGTCGCTTGTTTCTTCCCGCCATTTGGGGGATATAACGCAGTGCAGCAGAATCAGGTCAATATAATCGGTATTCAACTCCTTGAGGAAACGCTCTACAACTACATCGGTATCGGGTCTTTCTATTTCGGGTAAGCCGCCACGATGGAACCAAATCTTTGACACGAGCACATAGTTCTTACGCGGTATTTTCTTAAGGGCTTCAGCCAGGAATGGATGTGTCCCGTACAAATCGGCTGCATCAAACAACCGAATACCACGTTCATAGCAGGCGTTGACCAGCGCTTCAAATCTCTCTTTTCCCATACGTGTGTGATTCGATGACCGTCTGCCACCTCGCATACCTGTTCCTAATCCAACGCGGCTGACTTTAATCTTCGTTTTTCCCAGCGGTACATGTTCGTATGGATCAAACATTGCAGGTTGCTGCTGGGCGGCGGAAAATCTTGACCCAAGCAGGACGCTACCGACACCTGTAATCGACCTTACTAAGAATTCACGACGTTTCATTTCCATTACCGGCATTTACCTATTGTGACGTACATATACACCACTGGTTTATTTTATACATTGTTACTCAATTTATTGAGTACTACGCAGAAAAGAAGTTATGGTGCGAAGGTATTTGGCCAAAATCGATAACTTTATTGTACTTCAATTACTTATTCACTTTTGCCTATACCTTCTGTATACCGGTTGCTTAACTTCACCCCATAGTTAGCAACTTCTGTCAAAGTACCCTAATTCTCATGCTAATGCAAGCTCTTTGACGATTTTTGCCTAACTCATTATTTATAAGATAGTTAGCAGCCGTATTGATTGTAGAACAAAGCCTAAAAATTAAAAACCATAAAGTATTTACTGTCTGATAATACGAACCAAACTTACCGTTGGGCGTATTATTAAATACACACATCCATGCTCCTCCTTCAAAGATAAAGGAGACGAGTAATACTCGTCTCCTTTATTTTATTAAAATTTTATCCGTCAGTAACGGAGAGCGAGGTTATTTGCGGGGTAATTTCATTGCCACTATGGTTCCGCTTCCCGGCTGATTTTTTATGTCTAATCAGCGAAGGTCAATAATTACATCCGGAAGGATTTCTTAAATAAAAAGGAGCTAAAAGCATAATGCTCCAAAGCCCTTTAACAGTCAAGCGTTCAGATTCGTTGGTTACAGTGTCTTGCGTCTTCTTAGCCAGCCGACAAGGCCTACACCAATACCGCCCAGCAATATAGCGCCCGGAGCGGGAATAATCTGTGCGTTCTCAAAAGTACCGCTATAATCCGTGCCACCAAAGCTAACGTTGACGTTTCTGATTTCCCGCTGCTGTGACCCGTAGGAATTGTTGCTGTTGACAGTATCGCCCCAGATCAGCGCAATACCGTAATCGTTGTTAAGAGCAGCGGCAGATCCGGCAATATTAATTCCTGCAAATTGTGTTCCCCATGCCTCCCAACCACCTTCCGGATAACGCATATAGTCGTACCAGCCAGCAAGGGTGTATTCTTTGATGACCGACCACTCCATGGAGGTATAAGGGTCGCCTGCGGGGGTGACAAAACCATTCTGCTCGTAAACGGCAAAACCGCCATTTGTGATGTCGCTGCGGGTCATGTCAAGCGTCATCCTGCTCCAGTCGGAGTCAATAACCGTGATCTGTCCGACCTTTCCGATACCACCGGAAGCGGGCGAGAAGATGCCGAAGTTGCCAGACCCGTCTGTGATAAAGAAGTTCATGCTGGTATAGCCGCCGAGGGAGTGCTTATAGTCGTACACTACTTTAATATCACCGAGCTTCTGACCTACCGCAATGTTCGTCGCGGCAAATGTTTTCATGCCTGTACGATCGCCGTACATTCCCTGAGCAACCGTTCCATCATTGTTGTACCATACGTAGTCCGTCCAGCCCTGCTGATTGTAATGCAGCGATGAACCATCCGGGCTGATTGTAAACTCATTCTGTCCGTGAACCGTGGCTACCTCCCAGGTCGTAGTTGCCGCCTGAGCCATTCCTGCGATTAACACCAATATTGCACAAATTGTTAATAACCTTTTCATATTTTTTTCATACATCCTTTTTTCTTTTCTTTTATCCCCCGAATTTTTAAAACGTTTTTCTTCTTTTTAGCCAGCCGACAAGGCCGATGCCAATGCCGCCCAGCAGGACGGCACCGGGTATAGGGACGACCGTCGCGTGGAGCGTTCCCTGAACATCGGGATTGCCCCAAACGTCGTTACCATAAGCATCAACGCAAGGCCAGTTATTTAAAGCGGCATTGAACCAAATCGTGTATTGGTTACCCATCACCAAGTCGCTGTCTCCCGCGTCATAGATCCCATTGCCATTCTCATCTACATAGAAGTCCCCGGTAACCGACCAGAGTTGATCTGTCGGATTAAATGAGCTGATCGCATTCTGAGTCGAGGGATCTCCACCAAGAACCGTGTTGAAGTGAGTAATGCCGCCGATGACATCCGCGGTCCAGCCAAATTCGCCATTCACCGAGGCGCTCAATGAGCCCGATTTCACGAGGACCTTCTCGCCCCAGCCGGAGGAAGTGTTGTCATAAAGCCAGAGCTGCACGTGGGAAATGCCCTGATACCCTGCCGATGCGCCTGTCCAGCCAAGGATATTGGCCACACTTTGCAGGTCTTGCGCAGCAGTAGCCCCTGGGTCTCTGGGAACATCGTTGTAAGTCCGGTAGACTCGACCTGTGGGGGAATCCCATATTTTGCGGGCGGTTCCCTGCTGGTTCAGCATTGTGTCATCGCTTGTTGCATAATTGAAAATATCATTGGCGTTGAACCTAAGTGTCGATACATTAGCTGAAGCCACTCCGCAAAGGAGCAGGATCAATTCTGTTACCACACAAATGGTTATAAACTTTTTCATATTTCTATATCCCACCTAAAAAAGGTTCGTTTTATATTGTTCTGCGTCTTTTTAGCCAGCCGACAAGGCCTACACCAATACTGCCTAACAAAATCGCACCCGGAGCGGGAACAAGAGTAACACCTAAAACACTATCTGGACCTATATCACCTGCAGAACCAGTGAATGTGTAAGCCAACACTTCACAATTTAGGTTACCATCGAATACTTCCACATTATTAACAGGAGGGTCACCGATAAAAGGCCTGTACGTTCCTGCAGGAACTACCACAAGACTGTTTCCAATAATATCGCCAGCAAGGATCGTCTGATGCCATCCTGTGAGGGTCCACTTGATGTCTGAGCCACCGACAGTTTCTTTCAATCCGTCATATTCGTAAATCGTCAGTCCTCCTGCAAGGTTGATATTGAAAACATACTCTTCGTTATCGCTGTAGTTTAACGTCCAGGTACCATTTGTGTGACCAGGTGGGAAGGCCGGATTCGGAGGGTAGAAGTACGTATTAAGATTGGCTATGTCTGAATCCAGAATGCCTGGCTGGTACTCGAGGTTAATCTGGAAATCCTCTGTTACCGCAAATCCACTGAGTTCGTAAACTGTACTAGCATGAACTGTGGTCCATGCACCAAGTGTCAGACCTGTCGAGGGAACGTAGAAAGACTCGTCCCTAATCGTAGCTGCGCCGGTCCAAACTGCCTGAGCTATATCACTTACGGCTAAAATTAATGTAACTACTGCAAAAATTGTCATTAACTTTTTCATCTTTGTCCTCCGTGTTTCTCTTAGAAAAAACGGAAATTTAAATCACGCTAATCTTCAGCTTAAAAGACGCTGCGTTCTTTGCATCCTTTAAGAAAAACCTAGCACAAGAGGAAATATAGGCGGGCCGCGAGGTATGCTGTCAATAATGAATGCGGGTAAAAAGCAAATCCGCCATGGGCGTACTATTTTAGCCAGGCAGATGCTTGCAGGGATAATGTAATGCAATGAGCTTGCAATTGCAAATTGAGGCGCTTGATTCGTATTTCGAGCAGCAGGTATGCCTTCCAAATAGCGAAGCAGACCTACATATTGCGTTCCATCAATGTCACAACGTAGCTGGTCCACGTTCTTAGGTTCATGAGCATACGTATGATTTAAAAAGACCTGCTGTTTGATTTGCTTTTTGCTGACGAGATGCGAAGCTAACTTGGGCATGGCGTTAATTCCGACTTGGCCTGCCCACAATAAAGTAGTCACAACTGCCAGCCAGATTTTGCGGTCCCTGACAAGTGTTACACAAAGAAATCCCGTCAAAGCCATAAATAGAGCAGCGGGAACCGCAGGCAGAGGCTTTATCCCTGTCGGCAAGGCCGTCTGGCTTGTAAGCTCAGCGGGAGGCTTTAGTAGGTCGGCAGCGAAATGAGCCAGAGCCGGATTGTTGGTGCTGATAAGTAGCTCCACTTTGTCAAAGGCGGAACTTTCTGTGTATGAAGATGGTGATACTGTCAGCGCAACAACTTTTGCATCCGCACCGCTAATTGAGGGCGTAGCTTCAACTGTAGCAACTACTACAAGTAAAACCAGCGCAAACAACCATTTTGCGTTTCTGGTTGATAACACTCCTCCGTTTCCTCCTCCATCCAATGGTGTTAATTTCAGAAAATAGATTTTCTACGCACAATCCGCTGTCTAAACGAAATTCTCCCGTCTCATAATGATGCGCTTTCCATGCGTAATTTAACATTATTTTGGAATCCTTCTCCAATTTGTTGTATTGTAACAAGTTGCTTACTGCTAAGCAATCAAGGCAACTGGGTATTTTTGAATAAAATAGCTGTTTTTATGTAAAAAATGAGGGTTTTTACTTAGAAAATTAACGATTTTTATGCGATTTATTCATATTTTTTTCCGTTTCAGGCTAACAGAAAACACAAAGAAAATTGAAGTTAGCAAAATTTTGCTTTTTTAGAGGCCTCAGCCACCCAAAAAGTGAGTAGATAAGGTATCGCTTTGCCGTTACTTATAAGGTGGTCTAAATCCCCCATTGCGATGGCAGATACTGTATTTAAATTCTCATTTGCGGGGTAATTTCATTGTTGCTGTGGTTCCGCTGCCGGGATGGCTTGTTATATCCAATGTGCCTTTGTTTAATTGGATAAGCCTCGCCGTGTAGGCAAGTCCCATTCCTCGTTTTCGGCCGGCCGGCTTTGCTGAGAAGAACGGCTGTGTTGCTTTTCTCAGGGTTTCCGTGTCCATTCCACAGCCGGTGTCACTGATTTGCAATCTCACAAGTTCTTCCCCCTCGGCATTGGCGGTAATTGTTATTGGTCCTATTTCATCTGTGTAGGATTCGAGAGCATTGCAAATAGCATTTGCAATCGCTGATGCGATCTGTGCTGAATCTACAAAGACATTCTCGACTTCCTTGGTAATCTGGACCTGTACGTTGATATTTTCTACATTTGCTTTTTGGCAGGCTAACTGTACAGCTTCGTCGATTATCTGTTTTATGTCTGTCTGGGTCGGCCTTGGTTGTGGCGGCTCTGCAAAGCCAATTAGGTCCTCGATAATTGCAGAGGCTTGGTGTGCATTTTCCTGAATTTGTTTCAATGACTGTTTCTTTTTGGAGTTGGTTTCGGCATCAGCGAGCAACTGCGCCCGTCCGGATACAACCGAGAGCGGATTATTCAGCTCGTGTGCTATGCCGGATGCTATCTCCGCTACAGCATCCAGCGAAAATTCTGTGGTAGTAGCCTCTTGCGATGTTTCAGATTTTAAGGATTCTCTCGAAGCAGAGCCACAAATGAGCTGGGCAAAACATTCGGCAAGATGTTCTTGTTTCTGTTGCTTCAAGGCTGAGTCCAAAACTGACCCTGCAATTGATGTCACTGTTTTGAAATTTTCCTCCATGAGATTTGAGTCTATCGGCCAGTGAAGTTCAAAGGCTATTGCTCCAACCGCTCTGCCGGCTGAAAGCAGGGGTGCCAACCTGGTTTGCTGCCGATCAAAGTCAACATCTAATTGCTCAAACAACCAATCGATATGCTCATGAGCGTCTAAAATCGCAAAGTTCTTTATTATGGTTTCTGGTATCGGTGTCACATCCTCAGGGACATTCAAAAAGACGGTTTTGCATTGTCCAAGGCTTTCCACAACAAAAGCTTCGATAAACCGACTGTCACTCGGAACAACTAAATACAAACAGACCATGCCTGTTTGATAAAATCTTTGCCAGCGAGCGGCAAAATCTTCTGCTATGTCGATGGCTGTGGTATTCGAATTTACACTGAGCAAAAAATCTTTTGTGAAATCCAGGTGGCTCGATGCTGTCTGTAGTCGGCGATTTTCGAGAGATAAATCTATTTGTTTGTGAGCAAACTGAGCGGCGGCAGTATGGACGACATCACAATAACGTGCCGGAGCATCCAGTAAATCCAGGCCAAGTATATTGGATTTTTCTTTAACTATCTCCGGCAGATTTTGACTGATTTGTTGCAGTTGCTCGAGACTGATTCCGAGTGACCGAGCTATTTTCTCTGGCGGCTCTGGGGAATCGAAACTACCGGACTGGCCGATGCCGGATTGCCGGGCTATCAAATCGGCTGACTGGATGACTTTGGCTATTCGTGCCTCCGGTATGTGCCAGGAAATGGTCGCAGTATCACTGTGATGCAGCCAGATGGCAAGAACAATTTGACTCGGCAGGTGCCATTTTTCAGCTAAGTGTTTGCCTAAAGTAGTATGGTCGGCGCCAAGGTGCTGTTTCTCAACAATGCAGGAGCATTGGTTTGCCGAGCGTGCTTGTTCAAGAATTCGGGCAAAGCTTTTCGGCATTGTTTCCTCGAGCGCTAGTTTCCCGATATCATGCAATAAACCTGCACAGTAAGCCGTATACGGGTCTACTTGAGGTAACGTTATTTCAGCGATGTTTTTTGCACAGCAGGCTACACCTAAGGTGTGAAGCAGGAGCTCTCTTCTAAGTGCGATTCTCTGGCCCGCTGGATGACCGGCTTCAAAAACCGGCAGGACCTGAACGGATAAAATAGCGCTATGAACCTCATCTGCAGGGAGTCTGTCAAGGATACGGCGAAGTGAAAATCTCTCGTTTGGCAAACTGCCCTTTTGCCTGCTGCCCATTGAAAGAATCCTGGCGGCAAGGGCTGGCTCTGATTCTATAATATCCGCTAAAGCTGCCGATGAAAAATGTCTTTCCATGAGTTTGGGAAAGAATCGTACGGCAACGCAGGGCAGAGTGGAAAGCGATTCAAGCCGACCAATCGCGAGTTCTACCTGCTGAGCAACAGTTGGGTCGGTGTTCTTTACCTGCATATAGTCGTCCTTGCCTCTTAGAACTGGCATGGTACATTAGATATCAACCTTAAGAAGATATCAGCCATTACTCCTGCCAGCTATGATAGGTTTCGGAATGACCCCGGCAGTTATATCTTCTCATTTCATCTGTAATACGGTGGTAATCTTGTCGGTAAGCTCATCGATGTTGAATGGTTTTTTTATAAAATCTTGTGCACCAGATTTCAACAGCTGCTCGATTTCATCCTGTTTTACCACGCCGCTTACAATTATAATCCTGATGTTTTCGAATTCGGGGTTTCTTCTTATAGTCTGACAGACTATATTGCCGTTAACATCAGGCAGCATGTAGTCGAGCAATATCAGGTCGGGTCGAAACTGCTGAGTAGAAATTCCTGCCTCGTAGCCGCTTGATGCAGTTTTGACTTCAAATCTGCCGTCCCGAAACAAGACATCGCCTATCAGCTCTATTATTTCGACATCGTCATCGACTACAAGGACCTTCTTTTTGCCTGATTCAATCTGATCAAGAGGGATATTGTTATCCTTCATAAACCTGATCAGACTTCGGCGTGGAATCCTGCGGAATTTTGAGCCTGGAACCCGGAATCCTTCCAGCCGACCGGAATCAAAACAGCGAATAATGGTTTGTTGACTTACCCTACAAACTTCCGCGGCTTCGCCGGTCGTAAATAAATCCTTCATTCTCCATCCCTTCCTTTTTAGCCAAATCCTTTTGACAAAAGGCCGCCATGTTGCCTTTTCGGCCTAATTTAACTATGAATTTTTAAATTGTCAAGTGTAAAAAAATGAAATTCCCTATATTAGCATTGTTATGCTGTTTATTATCAGTCTTTGGTAAATCAAAATAAAACAGGGAATTCAGGTAAATTAAAAGCAGGTGAGAGCTAGAGATACAATAAGTAAACAACATAGAATATTATAGGACGTAATAATTGAATTGCGGTTGTTTGATTTTTAATCCTGTGTCATTCTTTTTATAACATTGTATGGGTGAAATTATGTAGTCCTTAGAAAATATTATTTATATCTGTAAAGCCATAACTTATTTTTTCTGGACAATTTAATAGATCCTAAACGATAAAATATTGATATTTGAAATTTATATAAGACCGGCTTGATTAATTATGAATTGAACGGTGAAAGGCTCAACATTAGAATTCCAAAGACCTATAGGGATATAGCTGAATGGATGCGTCGGTTCAGCTTTTTCATTATGTGACAAGTAGTAAATGTTTGTTTTGTTGGAAAGGAGTTTTATTGGAGGGACCTGAAATTGAGTAAAGGAATGCACATTATTTTGGACTGTTTCGGTGTCTCACGTGACCTCTGCCTCAATGATAAACAGCTGCTCGAAACAGTAACACAAGCCGCCAAGTTGAACAACGCTACAATTATCAACACATCTCGTTACCACTTTGGTCACAATTCTCCTCCCGGATGTACCGTCTTTGTCATGCTGGACGAAAGCCACATATCGGTGCACACATATGCAGATCAGGGTAAAATGGCCATTGATGTCTTCACATGTGGTAATACTGATGCTCAGGCTATAGCAGAGCAATTAAAAGCTCAGCTCGGATTGGACAATTACAACGAGAAATCGGTCGGAAGGTTTTAACTGTACTCAAATCGGTTTTTATGAGCGAATCTACCTTTCGATCAACCTTGGTGTAATATGCTTGGGCGAGATGCCCGCGCTATGCATCCATTCCCAGGGTGGGTCTTTTTTGCCTTCGGCTGACTCAGGGCTGCCTTGAGGTTTCCATCCGTCTCTGTTTCAGGTTATCAGACTACCAGTAAATCAAGGAGTAGGAAATCAGGGAAACGGAATACCAGGAAAAATAGAATTCGCCAAAGGCGGAGTTTTTTGGTATCTTTATGACCTGATGCCCATCCGCCGAAGGCGGAATAAACCGATAATCCGATAACCTGAGCAAAGAGAGCTGGTAGCCTCAAAGGCATCCGCCAGTGGCGGATTAGGGACGGCCTTGTATTCAACATCTGGCTAAACACCTACAAATTTGGGGGCTAAATATTTAGGGGTTGGTGTTTCCACATATATTGGAGTGACATATAAAATGGATTTTAGAAAGAAGATTATAGGTTATTCGATAGGAAGATATAGACTTGTCACCATAATAATGGTGCTGGTTACTCTGGGGTTGGGGGCATTCATCCCATTAATAAAGGTAGATACTGACCCTGAGAATATGCTCTCGAAAGATGAGCCAGTCAGAATTTTTCACGACCAGACCAAAAAGGACTTCGCATTGAACGACATTGTGGTGCTCGGTCTCGTCAACAACAAGGATCCAAACGGTGTTTTTAACTCATCTTCGCTGTCGAAGATTTATGAGCTGGCGGAGTTCGCAAAGCAGCTACGCTGGACGAGCGAACAGGATCCAAATGAGGAAATTGGCGTTGTTGAAGTTGATTTGCTGGCGCCTTCGACGGTTGACTATATTGGGCAGGGTGGACCGGGGGTGGTCAAGTTTGAGTGGTTAATGCAAAAGCCGCCCGAAACGAACGCTGAAGCGTTGGAAATAAGAAACAAAGCGATGTCCAATCCTCTTCTTAAGGGGACAATTATATCCGAGGATGGAAGAGCGATATGCCTGTATCTGCCGCTGACCAGCAAGGATTTGAGCTACAAGGTATATACGAAGCTGAAGGAAAAGGTAGCTGAGTTTAAAGGAGATGAGGAGTATCACATTACGGGTCTTCCGGTTGCTGAGGACACTTTCGGCTACGAGATGTTTATTCAGATGGCCATATCGGCACCATTGGCAATGCTGACGATATTTATTTTGATGCTAATATTTTTCC